>JBKICS010000179.1:0-7454 GCA_046567015.1 Acidobacteriota bacterium
GCGCAAACCACAGACCAGGTGGGGTTTCCAAAGGGGCTCAGCCCCTTTGGCCGCCGGAGGCTCTTTCCCCTCCCACAGCCCCGCTAGCGGGTGAGCGCCTCGCCCAGATCCTTCAAATACGCTTCCAGCATGGCCGGCGTGATGTCGCCCATGTGGCCGATGCGAAAGATCGGGCGCTTGCCGGCGGCTTCGAGATCCTCGTTGAGCTTGGCGTAGCCGGGATCGAAGAGATAGCCGCGAGCGCGCAGGACTTCCTTGACGGCCTTCAGGCCCGCCGAGGTCATGCCCGGGGCGGCGGCCACGGCCGTGACGGTCGGCGACCGGCTGCCCTCGGCCGCGAACAGATCGTACCCGGGCAGCGCCTGGACGAAGGCCACGGCCATGTCCCGCATGGCGACGTGGCGGGCGTAGCGCGCGGCCAGCCCTTCTTCTTCCACGATATAGCGCAGTTGCAAGTACATCTGGTTGCCGAGCGCCCCGTTTGGCGTGGACTGGGTCTGAAACTTCTCGGCCCGGCCCAAATGGCTCAGGATGTCCGTGGCGTGGCCCCGGACGGTCACGTGCCGGGCCTTTTCGATGGCTGCCGGACTGACGAACCCGATGCCGAAGCCGGCATGGAGCCCCAGCGACTTCTGGGTGGCGGTGGCGTAAAAGTCGCAGCCCGACTCGGCGATGGGGCACGGCGCGCCGCCGAAGATGCTGACCCCGTCGACCAGGGCCAACGCCCCGTGGGCCTTTATTATCTTGCACAGGGCCGGCACGTCGGCCGCCACGCCCGTGGAGGTCTCGTTGTGGGTGATGGCCACCGCCGCCGGCTTGTGTTCGGCCATGGCCGCCTCGAGCACGGCCGGATCGACGGTCGTGCCGGGCTCGAAAGCCAGGCGCACGGCCTTCTTGCCGTTGGCGACCGACATCTTGTGCCACAGGTCGCCGAATGCGCCCACCGTGACGTGGAGCACGGTTTCGCCCTCGGCCACCAGCGACCGGATGGACGCCTCCATGGCCGTCGAGCCCGAGCCCAGAAACAGGATGGTGCGGTAATCGGCGGGCAGGCCGGCGATGACGCCGAGATTGCGGAAAATGGGCTCGAAGCGTTTGGCGTTCTCGGCGTCGCGATGGCCGTATTCGGGCCAGGCCCCGGCGGCACGCACTTCGGGGCGGATATAGGTCGGACCTGTGATAAATAACGTAAGTTCCGGAAACGGCGCGTTGGCCATATGACTGCTCCCTGTTGCGGTAAGCGGCGCATCTTACGGAAAAAGAGCAGCGGCTGCAATTGGCCAGGAGCAGGGATGAAAAAGTGAAGAGAAGAAAAGATGCCTCCGGCGGCCGGGAGGGGGTAACCCCCTCCCGGACCCACCCTATCCGGGGCGCGCGTTCTGCCTCAGGCAAGGCCTGAGGCAGAACGCGCGCCCCGGAAAGTGAGGCTTCGGGGAAGGAAATCGTGCGGACCGCAGACCAGGTGGGGTTTCCAAAGGGGCTCAGCCCCTTTGGCCGCCGGAGGCTTCCCCCCCGGCACTCTGGGCATAGATGCTGCAACGAGTGCGCTGGCCGGCAAAATCGGCCGGGGAGATACCTATGCTTCGACTTGCCGTGGCGCTGTTGGCGCTTTGTGCCGCAGCCTGTGCCCCGGTTGCCAACGGGGAACTGGCGCGGCTGTACAACCGGGAAAACGACGATTGCCTGACCCAGATTCAGGGGCGGCAGGATTTTCGCACGTTCCGGCAGCGAACGCCGTCGTTTCTGCTGCCGTGACATGGCAGGGACGCTCCCCCTGTCTGCTGCCAGGGGGGCGTTTGCCTGTGGGATGCGGCGTAACCGAGTGGAGCCGCGTCCGGGTGGTCCGGGCGACGCAAATATGGGGGCGCGGCGGACGCCTGTCGCGGCGTGGTTCGCGGCGACCGGCTGTCCGAGGGCGCGAGGCGGTGCTTAGGGCCGTTCGGCAGCGTCCGTGGACGGAGCCGGCGTTTCGGTATCGGCGTCGGGATCGGCGGCCGCGTCAGTGGCGGCCTCGGGGTAGATGATCTGTCCGGTGGCCTCGTCAAAAACCGGGCCTTCTTCGACATCGCCGCGCTGGGATTTGCGCGCGAGTTTTTCTTCTTTTTTCTTCTTCTTGGCCAGTTCCTTGGACCGTTTTGCAAAAGTATAAGCGTTTTTGGCCACTTGTCCTCCAGTGTAATGTTTTGGTCAAAAAGGGCCGGGGCCGCCGGCCGGCCTTGGAACGCGGATCGCGAGACAAGAGGGGCGATTGATAGCGTCTCGTCGTTAAAGATAACCGAAATCGCCGGCCGGGGAAAGGGAAATCGTCGGCCGCGCACCGCCCGGTCAAACCCGTGGCGGCAAGAAGCCGGCAACGGCGAAAAAACCGACGGATCGGGCTGTATTACGGCGCATGGCCCGGGTTCGGCTGGCGCTCGGAGCGGGCCGTGTCCCGGCGGCCGGCCAGGGCCGGGGCCAGCAGGCAGGTGGCCGGAACCAGCGGCCAAAGATGGCCGGCGGCCATGTTCCAGTCGGCGGCGAGCGTCGGCCAGGGCGTGCCGAAGAGGTAATGGCCGGCCAGGAATTCAAACGCCAGGGTGAGCAGGCACCACAGCGCCCCCACGCCAAGCCGCTGGCCGAGCGCCCCGGGATGGCGGCGGACAAAGCGGGCGGCGATGGCCCAGATGACGGCGCAAAGGACCAGCGTGCCCACGGCCCGGGCGAACATGTCGCCCAGGACCGGGGCCAGGAGAAACTGGCGCAGCGCCCCGAGGGCCACGGCGGCCAGGAGCTGGACGAGCCACAGCGCCAGGGCGGCGCGAAGGATATACCGGTTCATGGCCGTCCTGGTACCGCCCTTTGGCCGTGTTGAAAAGCGCTTGCGGCGTGGGACAAAGCACCTCCCATCTTGCCCCCGGGCCGGGCCGGCGCTATAGGCTCCCCATGCAACAGCCCGAAATCATCCTCATCCGCGTCTCCGGCGAGGACAAGCCCGGCCTCACCGCCGCCATCACCGCCGAACTGGCCAAATTCAAGGCCGATATCCTCGACATCGGCCAGTCCGTCATCCACGATAGCCTGACCCTTGGCATCCTCGTGCGGGTGCCCACTTCGGCCGAGTCCACGCCGTTTTTGAAAGACCTGCTCTTTTGCGCCCACAAGCTCGGCGTCAACCTCACCTTCACGCCGGTCGACGCCGACAACTACGAGAACTGGGTGGACGCCCAGGGCAAGCAGCGCCGCATCGTCACCCTGCTCGCCCGAAGCTTAAACGCCGAGCATATCGCCGCCGTCACCGGCGTGATTGCCCGAAACGGGCTCAATATCGACATCATAAACCGCCTCTCCGGCCGCACCTCCCTGGACGCGGCCAATGCCCCGCGCATGGCCTGCGTGGAATTTTCCGTGCGCGGCACCCCCAGCGACCTGACGGCGCTTAAAAGCGAATTTCTGGCCATCTCCGGCGACATGGGCGTGGACATCGCCATCCAGGAAGACAACGCTTTTCGCCGCAATCGGCGGCTGGTGGCCTTCGACATGGATTCGACGCTCATTGCCGCCGAGGTCATCGACGAGTTGGCCAAGGCGGCAGGCGTGGGCGAGCAGGTCGCGGCCATCACCGAATCGGCCATGCGCGGCGAGATCGACTTCAAGGAGAGCCTGCGCCGCCGGCTGCGTCTGCTCAAAGGTCTGCCTGCCGCCACCCTGGCCGAAGTGGCCGGGCGCATTCCCCTAAACGACGGAGCGGCGCGCCTGATCACCAACCTCAAGCGCTTCGGCTACAAGATCGCCATCATTTCCGGCGGGTTCACCTATTTCGGCAACCGCCTCAAGGAAATGCTCGGCATCGACTACGTGTTCGCCAACGAGCTTGAGATCGTCGACGGGGCGCTCACGGGCGACGTGGTGGGCGAGATCGTGGACGCGGCCAAGAAGGCCGAACTGCTGCGCATGATCGCCGAAAAGGAAGGGCTGTCCCTGGAGCAGGTCATTGCCGTGGGCGACGGGGCCAACGACCTGCCGATGCTTGGCATCGCGGGCCTGGGCATCGCCTACCACGCCAAGCCGGTGGTCAAGAAAGGGGCGGGGCACTCCATCTCCACCCTGGGCCTGGACAGCATCCTGTATCTGGTGGGGGTACGCGACCGCGACACGCTTTCGTAACCCGCTCGTCACGAGCACCCCAGTCAGGGGGCGTGGTTGACAGGGTTTGTGCGAATTGTCACAGTTCAGGCATCGGGTCGTAACCAAAAAACGGTCGTGACAAGGGTTATCGCCAACGTCGCCGCCGGGCCGAACACCCCGCCGCCAAACCAGGAGCCCTGCCTTGGAAACCCCGCTCGACCAAGCCATCCACAAACTGAAGGTGGATGTCCTGCACATGATGCATCTGGCCCAGGACGCCGTGAAAAAGGCCGTGGCCAGCCTGCTGGAACACGATCCGGACAAGGCCCGCGCCGTCATCGACGCCGACCGGGAAATAAACGACTTCGAATGCCGCGTGGATTCCGAAAGCCTCAAGATCCTGGCCCTGCACCATCCCGTGGCCAAGGATCTGCGCTTCATCGTCGGCTCCATGCGCATGCTGGTCAACATCGAACGGCTTGGCGACGAGGCCGTCAACATCGCCGAACGCGTCCTGGTGCTGACCGCTGAAACGCGACTGCCCATCCATGGCAACCTGCGCCAGATGGCCGATCTGGCCCTGGAACTCGTGGCCGCCGCCATCGCCTGCTACATGGACCTCGACGACGACGCCGCCCTGCGCATCATCGAGCAGAACGCCGCCGCCCTGGATCTCAACGTGCGCATCTTCCGCGACGTCACCACCGAAATGATCCGGGAATCCCGGCCGGTGGAACGGGCCGTGCAGCACTCCTTCGTGGCCCACAGCCTAAAGCGCGTCTGCGACCAGTGCGCCAACATCGCCGAATCGACGATTTTTATTCGCCGCGCCGTGGACTACAAGCACAAGTGCTCTCCCCTGCCCGGCCAGGCCTGATCCCGCCGCCGACACCTGCCAGTCAATACTAAAGAACCCGGCGCACGGCCGTGCCGCCGGGTTCTCCAGCGTGCTCTACGAGTGCCGCTCGTCCGTCCCGGCTTCACCCGGCGCGGCGGAGCGTCCGACTGCCGACCATCCACGACGCCACGCCGCCTCGCTCCTGCCGGTTGCGGCCGTGCGCCGCCAAAGCAGGCGCGAGGCCGCGCCCCGTCCTAGGCGCGCAGCGGCTTGACCGCCACCAGAAGCATGCGCCGGGACGTTTCGGTAAACGCCGTCAATCCCTCGCCATGGACCTGGGCCAGTTCCAGGCCCGCCAGCCGCAGGAGCAGCCTGTATTGGGCCAGGGAATACATCCGCACCCCGGATCTGACCATCTCGCTTGTCCCGTCCGGACCGGAAACCGGAAAACGCGTCACCAGCCGCTCGGTGACATCGTCCCAGGAGACCGCGCCGGCCGGCTTGCCGTCAACGTCGTATTTGCACGTGAGGTTGCCCATGATGCCGACCCGGTTGGGAGCTTCCAGCAGCAGCCGCCCACCGGGGCGCAGGGCCTCGGCGAAACGCACGAGCACCTCGAAATCGTCCTCGATGCCAAAATAACCAAAGCTGTTGAACCAGTTGACAATAGCGTCGAACGCCTCCCGGTCGGCCAGCCGGCGCATGTCCCCGACGCGCAGCGTCGCCGTCAGGCCCGCTGCGGCATAGCGCTCGCCGGCCCGGGCGATAAACCGGGGATTCAAGTCCACCCCCGTGACCAGCGCTCCACGCGCGACCAGATGGATGCCGACCCGGGCGTCGCCGCAGGGGCAGTCCAGCACCCGCTCCCCGGGGGCCAGGGCCAACGCCTGCCAGATGACGTCCGCGTCCCCTGCGGCTTGCTCCTCGGGCTTGAGCCAGAGCTCGTCGGGCACCCGGCGAAACCAGTCGTCGTCGGTCTCCAGGGCGGCCTGCGCCGGGCACAGCTCGAACAGTTCGTTTTGAGCCTCGACCTCCAGTTCCCGCAAGGTGGCCCAGTCGGCCTCCACCACGGCCTCGTCGGCATGGTACAACAGGATGTGGGCGCTGTTGGTGACCAGATCCACGGTTCGAGGCAGCTGTCCCGAAGAAAGCGCCTCCAGGAAATTCCCCCGGCGGGCCGAGGGCAGCCGCGCGGCCAGGGCGATGCCCGGAATGGCCCGGATGGTTCCTTCCCGGGTGGAAATGAGCGATTTCATGCACATCGAGTGCGTTGGGCGATACGGTTCGGCCGCATGGGCGGCAAAAGCGGCAGGATCGACATACCCGTCGACAGCCCACTGGATCTGGGTGTGGCCCAGGGACTCGGCCAGCAGATCCTGGGGAAACGCCCCGCCCATGGGCCGGGCGGCGCATTCGATGAGCACCGGCCCCCGCTCCGTGAGCATGACTTCGACATGGGCCGGGCCGAAGCGGATTCCCAGGGCGTCAAGCGCCTTATACGCATAGTCGATGACGGCCCGGTGCTCGTCGCCAAGGGTGCGCACGAGCATGGTCCGGTCATAGAGCGGAGCGCCGCCGGGCGAGGCGATCTTGCGGTATTCCCACAAATCCGACAGGACGTGCCGCCCCTCGCGGGACACGGTGTTGACGGCAAATTCGCGTCCCAGGGCGCATTCCTGGATGAGCGCCCGGTCATTGCGCTCGCCAAACAGGGTCGAACTCCCGACCAGCGCCGCAAAGGCCGCGCGCAGTGCGTCCGGCGAATCGCACAGGCGCACACCTTCCGTGGCCGCGCTGCGCAGCGGCTTGACCACCACCGGCCAGGAGCCAAGCCCGACGGCGAAGGCCAGGGCCTCATCCAGATCCGCCGTGGCCAGGGAGGCGAGATGCGGCAAGTCCTGGGCCGCCAACGTCTGGTGCATGACCAGCTTGTCCCGGCGGGCAGCGCTTTGAGCCGTGCCGTTTCCCGGCAAGTTCAGCGCCTGCGCCAGGATGTCCGTCAGTTCAACGCCGATCTCGCAGCCGGCCATGACGTACGCCGGCTCCAGCCCGGCCAGGCGGCGCGTCAGCTCGCCGATGTCATCCCATTCGTGGACGAGGATCTCGTAATCGGCGCGCAGCCGCTCGCTCGAATGGCTGATGTACTCCATGAGGCCCGGGGAGTTCTTTTCCGCCCCGGACGTGACGTGAACGGGTCGAAGCCCCTTTTTCTTCAGGGCCGCAGGATAGAACAGGCCGGTGGAATAGCCGTCCACAACCAGGGCGACGGCATGTTGGGTCTTGCGGTGTGGCATGTCGGTCCTCTTTGTTTCGGGGCCGCATGAAGCAGGGGGCGACGGTTACTGGGGAGATTCGGCCCGGACGCGCGGGCGCTTGGGGATGCCGCGCTCGCAGGGTACGCCGGCCTGGCACAGGCCGCAGCTGTTGACCGGGATGCCGGGCATCTGCTCCCGGGCCACGTAGGGGCTGGTGATGGTGCGGATGTAGTTGAAGCACAGCTGCTTGTCGTGGC
>JBKICS010000180.1:0-2790 GCA_046567015.1 Acidobacteriota bacterium
GCCGAAATCGCCCACCAGGCCGAGGCCGGGGTGGATTTCATGACCCTGCACTGCGGCATCACCCGCCGGGGCGTGGAACTGGCCTCCCAGGGCGGACGCGTCACCGGCATCGTCTCGCGCGGCGGCTCGATCCTGGGCCGCTGGATGCGCCGGCACGAGGCGGAAAATCCCTTTTTGACGCACTACGACGACATCCTCGACATCTGCCTGGCCCACAACGTCGTCATCAGCCTGGGCGACGGCCTGCGGCCCGGTTGCGGGGCCGACGCCGGCGACGGGGCCCAGTGGGAAGAGGTCATCAACCTCGGCCGGCTGGCCGCCCGGGCCAAGGCCCACGGCGTGCAGACCATGATCGAGGGGCCGGGGCACGTGCCGCTGCATCTGGTCCAGGGCCAGATCCAGGGCATCAAGCGCCTGACCGACGGCGCGCCGCTCTATGTCCTGGGGCCGCTGACCACGGACTGCGCCCCGGGCTACGACCACATCGCCGGGGCCATCGGCGGGGCCCTGGCCGCCTATTTCGGCGCGGATTTCCTGTGCTACCTGACCCCGGCCGAGCACCTCACCCTGCCCGACGTGGCCGACGTGCGGGCCGGCATCAAGGCCAGCCTCATCGCCGCCCAGAGCGCTGAGACGGCCCTTGGCCGCCCCCGGGCCGTGGCCCGGGATCTCGACATGTCCAAGGCCCGGGCCGCGCTGGACTGGCCGGCCATGACCGAGCTGGCCCTGGACCCGGACATGGTGCGCGAGCGCCGGGGAGCCCACAGCCAGGAAAAGGAATGCGCCATGTGCGGGGCCATGTGCGCCATGCGCATGATGACCGGCGACCACTTCGAGGCCACGCCCGGCTCCGGTGACGCCTGCGACAAGAAATAACCCCTCCCGGGAGATCGCCATGCCGACCCTTGTCCTCGTGCGCCACGGCCAAAGCGTCTGGAACCTGGAAAACCGCTTCACCGGCTGGACCGACGTGGGGCTCACCGCCCAAGGCGAGGCCGAGGCCAGGGCGGCGGCCGGGCTCCTGCGCGAGGGCGGCTACGACTTCGACGCCTGCCTGACCTCGGTGCTCTCCCGGGCGATCAAGACGCTCGACATCATGCTGGAGGGGCTCGATCGGCTGTGGCTGCCGGTGACCAAGGCCTGGCGCTTAAACGAACGCCACTACGGGGCGCTCCAAGGCCTCAACAAAGCCGAGATGGCCGCCCAGTACGGCGAGGAGCAGGTGTTTGTCTGGCGCAGGAGCTACGACACCCCGCCCCCGGCCCTGACGGCCGACGACGAGCGCTTTCCGGGCCGCGACCGGCGCTACGCGACGCTCACCGACGCCGAACTGCCGCGCTGCGAGTCGCTTAAGGACACCGTGGCCCGGGTGGTCCCCTTCTGGCACGAGGTCATGGCCCCGGCCATTGCCGGCGGCGAGCGCCTGCTGGTCGCCGCCCACGGCAATTCCATCCGCGCCCTGGTCAAATACCTCGACGGCGTCTCCGACGCGGCCATAAGCGAAGTCAACATCCCAACCGGCGTGCCGTTGGTCTACGAACTGGGCGAGGACCTGACCCCGGTTCGCAGCTTCTATCTCGGCGACCCCGAGGCCGTGGCCCAGAGCATGGCCGCCGTGGCCGCCCAGGGCAAGGCCGGCTGAACCCCTCCCCGACAACGAAAAGGGCGGCCCCCGACGGGACCGCCCTTTTTTCATGGGCATACGAAGGGTCGCTACTGCGGCGGACACGGCCCCGTGACCGGCACGTAGACCACCTTGTCGCCCTGATACTGCTCGATATAGCAGGTGTTGTTGACGTTGTAATAGGTCATGCCGGCCACGGTCACGGCCATGGCGGCGGCGGGCAGGGCCCACAGCCAGGGGCCGGGAGCCACGGGCGGAGGCGGTCCCCACGGGCGCAGGCCCGGCGCGGGCACCGGCACCGGAACCGGCGCGACCGGAATGGGCGGCCGGGGACCGGGGCCGTAGCCCGGGACCGGCGCGCCGATGCGCGCGGGCGGGCGCGGGGCGTAACCCGGCACGCCCACAGGCGCGGGCGGACGCGGGGCATATCCCGGCCCGGCCACTGCCGCAGGAGGCCGACCCGGAGCCACCGGCACCGGACCAGGCATGGGGGCAAAGCCGGGGCCGCCCACGGGCGCGGGCGGACGCATGGTGGGGGCGGCGCTCATGGGCGCGCCGCCGCCGAAGCGCATGCCTCCCGGAGGCGCGCCCCCGAAACGGGGAGCCCCGCCGCCGGGCGGCGGCGCGCCGAATCCGCCGCCGCGCGGAGCCCCGCCGCCACGTGGCATGCCGCCGCCGCGTGGGCCGCCGCCCCCGCCCCCGCCGCGAAAGGCCAGGGCCTCGGAGGCTAAAAGGTGGGACACGGCGAGAATGCCCGGCGCGTCGAGCACCAGGGTCAACGCCGCCGCCAGAACCATGGCCGTCGTGGCCAGTCGATGCCGTCTGTGGAGTTGCATGGCAGGCCTCACTTGGCTTCCCGGCCGGCGATCAGGGGGGCGAAATCGATGCGCCGCAGATCCTTGCCCGGCTTGAAGGTGAACAGTCCGGCCGGCAGGCGCGGCGAAAGGTTCCACTCGGTGAAGGTGGCCGCGTACTGGGGCCAGCCCATGAGATCCTTGTCGGTGATGACGAGCTTGCGCGGCAGGGGCGAGGCGCCTTGCTCCACCCACAGCTGCCAGTCGGCCTTGCTCTGGGTGAAGACCAGATGGTCGCAGGCCTTGCCGGCGGCGGTATGGACGCCCACGCAGTCGCCGGTGCGCACGTTGTCCAGGATATTCCTGCACGGG
>JBKICS010000181.1:0-4028 GCA_046567015.1 Acidobacteriota bacterium
CCGAGGTGCGGCAAGAGCTTAGCCGTCGGGCCGGGCGGGAAATCGCCTGGTGCCGGGAGCTTGGCCGGCTCTCCGACGGCGGGCGGCTGTCCCTGGCCCGGTTCGTCCCGCGCGGCCGGGACGAGCTGGTGGTGCTGGCCTACGACGCCCCCGGCACGGCCCCGGTCTACCTGCACTATCCGGCCAGCGCCGATCCGGGCGGCACCTGGCGCGCCGACGACGGCGGTGAATTTTCCCTGGCGGACTATCGGCCGCTGTTCGCCTTCCGCAGCCAGGCCGGTCTGGAACTGGCCGTTCGCTGGTCCGGCCCCGAGGGCGACGCCCTGGACCTGTACCGTCAGGAAGGCGACGCCTTGACGCCCTACGTGGCCGCCACCTGGATACGGCCGCAGTAGCCCGGCCGGCCTTGCTTCGAGTCATACAGCCGTCCGTCGCGCGCGGACGGCTTTTTTTGCGCCGTTGACGCCGCCGGGCAAAGGGGTCAACACTCGCGCCAGGGCTTCGGCCAGGACCACGGACGGGAGGCGGCCTGCCCAGCGATCCGCGCTTCACGGCATGGCCGTCGCCGGCGTTGCGGCGGCCTGTGACCTCCTGGCGGCCCCATCGGCAAAGACGGCAAAGGAGCGGAGATGACTGACGAAACGAAAACCGGCGAGCGACCCCAAACACCCAGCGAAGTGGCCTGGCTGCTGCGCGAGGGCGTCTCGCCCATCAAGGCCTGGCGCGAGCATCTGGGAGTGACCCCGGAAGAACTCGGCCGGCGCTTGTCTGTGTCGCCGGCGGCGGTGGCCCAGCTGGAAGCCCGCTCGGCCCGGCCCCGGGCCGCGACGCTCAAAAAGGTCGCGGCCGTGCTCGGCATCGAATGGGAACTGTTGCAGGCCGCGAAGAAATAGGCGGAGAATAGAGAAGAGAAGACGGAAGATGCCTCCGGCGGCCGGGGGGATGATCCCCCCGGACCCCTGCAATGGGAGAAGCTGTAAAGGGGCTCTTGCGGTGCTTGGCGGTCCGGCCGGGTTATTCCAGAAGTGTTCGTTGTTTTTTCAATGAAAAGAGGTGGAAAGCGGAGTTAGACGCAAAGGGCGGAGGAGGCGTGCCGCCCCCGGCGCCGGAGGCCTGCCTGCTCGATCGACCCGTGGCCGCAGACCAACTGGCCTGCGGTCGGGCGGCTAGGCATGAAGCTGCCGCGTTCCATGCTCGTTCGTCTTTTCATCAACAAATACTGGGTGTAAGCAAGCTTTTGAACAAACGAACACGGCCGTTGCGCACGGCCGGCTCCGGCGGCGTCGCGGACAAAAAAACGGCCGCGTCCGGGGCGAAATCGCCTGCCGGACGCGGCCGTTGGCCATGCGGGGGAAGGGGCGTCGGGTTACGGCTGGGGGTTGAAGACCTGGAAGGTCTTTTTGACCTGCGTGCCGTCCTCGGCAATGGCGGTCAGGGTCCACTCGCCGGAAGCCATTTCCCATTCTTTTTCAAAGGTGAAGGTGCAGTTGTATTCCTCCCCGGTGACCACGGTTTCCACGGACTCGGTGCTAAACGTCACGGCGTTCTTGGCCGGATCGATGAGCCCCGGGGTGGCCGTGACGATTTTCACCTTGGAGGAGCCGCCGACGGGCTTAAGCGTGCGAAAACGCATGCCGAACGTGGAGCCGAGCTTGCGCGGAACATTGGTGGTGGAGAGCGCCAGCGCCCCTTTTTCGTAGATTCCGTAATCCACGAGAACGATGGTGGGTTCCTTGGGTTTCTCTTCCTTGTCGCCGAAGCCGAAGAACCCCAGCGTCGAAGAGCAGGAAGCAAGCAGCAGACACAGAACCGGCAAGATCGCAAGCAGGCGTTTCACGCGTATTCCTCCAGGGCCAAGCGGCCGTATGTTCTCGATATTGCCCACATGACCCCAACCGCCGTCCGTGTCAAGGGAAGGCGGATTTCCGTCAGGGGGTTGCAGGGGTGCCGAAGGCCAGGGCGGCCAGGGGCGTTGTATCGGCGAAATGGTGCGCCAGCGCGTCGCGCTGGCTGTCCACGAGCCGCAAACTGGAGACCGGCAGCGGCGCGGATTCGTTGCCGTACATGACCACGGCCCGGTCGATGAGTTCCGCCGGCACGAAATCGGCGGCCAGCCGCAGCACCCGGGACGTGCCGTCTTCAAATACCGCGATAGGCTTGTCGTAGCGGCTGTGCCCCGGGCCGAGCACCAGGTTGCCCGTGCGGGCCAGCGTTTCTTCCACCCGCGTCGGCGGCACGCCGGCCCATTTGCCCAGCAGCTCGAAAAAGGCCGGACGCAGAGCCAGATAATAAAACGGATCGATCTTGAGCGCCGCCGACACGCCCGGGACGTTGAGCAAGGACGGCGAAGCGGCGAAATGGTGTCCCAGGGCCTGTTCCAGGCGGGACAGGGTGTCGGCGTAGTCCACGAGCATGGCCGTCAACCTCCGGGATTTCTGGCGCAATCAAGCAGATGGGCGGCCAGCCCGCCCAGATCCTTGGGGGTGTGGCCGAAGACCGCCCGCCACACCTCGTCCGACTCCATACAAAAATACAGGCCCCGGGAAAAGCCGTGCCTGGCCAGCCGCTCGACCACGAACCGGAACTGGCGCACCCGAAGCGGCCGCAGCAGGCGTTTCTTGCCGTCGGCCCCACGGTGAACTCGCCGAGCATGTAGTCCGGCAGTTCCCGGCCCTCGCCGGTCAGGCGCGAGGGCAGTTCCGGCAGGCAGCGAAACGAGCCCAGACTCATATAGGCGATTTGTGCCGGGGAAAGATAGTCGAAAATCAGGTCGATGATGGCGGCGTATTCCCGCTCCCAGCCGCGAAAAAAGCAGATGGGGTCGAAGTGCAGGCAGACCCGGAAGCCGGCTTGGGCGCAGGTGCGGGCGGCGGCCAGCCGGGTTTCAAGCGGCGCGGTGTCGCGCTCCTGGCCGGCCACGATGGCCGGGGCATTGAGCGACCAGGCCGGCAGCACCTGGCCTGGCCGGGGAGCGGCCGCCATCCAGGATAGGTCGGCGGTCTTGGATTTGAGCTCCAGGATCACGTTGTCGTAACCGGCCAGAAAGCCCAGCAACTCGCGGGTGTGGCCGGTTATGGGCTCAAGGGCCAGGGAATCGGCGAACTGGCCCGTGCCCACCCGAAACGGCCGGCTGCGGTCGCGGCCGAACACCCCGGCCAGTTCGGCGAACATGTCGCCGGTATTGGCAAAGGCGGTGAGCGTTCGGTCGCGGAAATAGGCCCGCAGGATGCAATACGAGCAGTCCATGGGGCAGTTCTCGCCGATGTGGATGATCTGGTAGCCGCAGCAGCGGTACTGCCGGGTGGCCGGGCAGGGGCGCAGGAACCGGCCCTTGTGGGCTTTTACGTGGAGCAGCCGGCCGCCGTCCGGGGCCTCGGGCAGGGGCTCGCCCGGCGAAAGAAGCGTCACCCGGGCGCGGGGCAGGGCGCTTTTTGCCCGCTCGGCCATGGTTGTCGCGGCCACGGCCGCGTCCACGGCCAGGGCGGTGATGTCCCACAGGGGCGCGCTCACGCCGGGGCCTCGCCGTCGTCGTCCGCAGTGTCATGGGCGATGGTCAAAAGCCGGGGCAGGACCGGCGAGGCGGCCATGCGTGCCAGGTCGTCGGCCGCCTTGGCCAGTTCGGCCGGACTTTTGACCGTGACTTCGAAGGTCACGGCGTCGGCTTCGAACCCCTGGCTCGGCCGGGGCTTCACCCGGCTGCCCCGGATAAGCTCCCGGGACAGGGCGGCGAAGCGGGCCTCCAGAGTGGTGAGCGTCGGGTAGCGCAGCCGGCGAAGCCCGGCCAGCACCCCGGCGGTCAGGTCGTTGGGCGAAAGGCCCCGGTCCAGGAGGTCGAAGGCCCCGCTGCGGCCGACAAGTGCCGCCGGCGGTTCCCCGGCCAGCCGGGCGGCCTCGGCGATCCAGGTCAGCGCGCCGGAAAGGCTCCCCCGGGACCAGCGCACGGCGGCCAGCAGCGGGGTCAAAGCCTGGCGCGTGTCGCCGTCCAGGGCCGCGAGCTGGCCCCCGGCCCCCAGCGGTACATGGCCCGA
>JBKICS010000182.1:0-2668 GCA_046567015.1 Acidobacteriota bacterium
CCCTTCCAGGGTTTCGATGACGATTGCGGAATTGGTCCAACCGGCCGGATGGGGCAGATCGGGTATGCGGAACAACCCGAAAAACAAGTTTTTGTTCGGCGAGACCGAATAGAGCAGCCAGCCGGAGAGCGGCTGCAGGAGGAGCAGGACGTAAAACAGCTTGTGGATGACCCCGACCAGCCGGATTTCCCAGGGGCGCAGCCCCGGCGGCAGGGCCGGCACGGAGTGGCTGGCGCGCCAGGAGAGCCGCAGAAGCGTCAGGAGCAGGACGCAAATCCCCAGGGACTTGTGCAGGCCGTACAGCCCGGCGCGCGTCTGGCTGGACATGGCGACCAGCTCGCTGGTCATCACCGGGCCAATGACGAGCAGGGCGAGGACGACGGCCACTGTCGTCCAATGGATGGTTTTGAGAACCGGTCCGTAGACGTGGGGCCTGCCGAGTTGCAGCATGCGCTTCTCCTTGTCGTTTCTTCCGGTCGGCCGCGCGCCCTGGCCGCCTTCCCCCGCGCCGGCGGGCGCGGCGGCCAGGGCGCGCGGCTACGAACCGTCCGATGGCGGCACGCTAGAAATCCACCTCGCGCACCGAAATCCTGGCCATGATTTCATCGACGGTCTGCTCGCCCCCCTCGGCCCAGGCCTGGGCCATCTGCTGGGCGGCGTTCCAGGCTGCGTCCTCGGTCTGATAGACGCCCGCTTCGTCGCCGGGTCGTTCATCGGCCAGGGCGAGAATGTCGTCTTCCACGATATCCAGAACGTACATGACAGACCTCCTGGGGTTGCAGGCCGGGAGCCTTCCGACAAGGTTCCCTCCGTCCTAAACACTCCCTGCGACCCAAAAGGTCAAGACGATTTTTCCGTTTCCCGGCCAAACCGGCCCCTGGCCGACAGAAGCGGCCCACGCCCAGGCAACCGGCCGCGCATCGGTCACTGCCGGCCGACCGGGAGGCCGTGAAGCGACGCCTCGCTTCCCAGCAGGCAGCCGGCCGCGCATCCGCGACGAACGCCTGACGGCGGCGCGCATCCGGCCGCTCCATGGCCAAAGCCGTCAGGTTCGCGCCGGTTGCAAACGGCCGGCCGTTGTCGCGCTCCAGGCGCGTACGGCCAGCCGGCCGCTGCGGCGCGCCTGGACAGCCCATTGCAGGGACGTTGCAAACGGCTTCCAGTTTTTTTCTTCCCGGAATCAGGATGCAACAGCGCCTGCCATCGTTGCGACATCGGTTCAAAACGCACTGCGAAGGCCATTTACCTCTCTTTTGCGAAGACAGTACGAGACTTTTGCATTTCCATACGAGCCCTATCGCCCAAGGCCGATGTGCCGGATCGGTTCGCAACCGGTTGGTCAAGACAATACGTTTCGCCCGTTATTCCTTGGAAAACCAGAGATTATTCCTTGCCGGCCGGCCCCTGGAACGTGGGGTGGCGGCGAAGCGCATGACAATGCGCCCGTCTTCTGATAGGATGCAGCATGGAATGGATTTTTATCAGTCTTGCCGTGGGGATCGTTGCCCTGATCGTCTTGCTGGCCATGACCGGCCAACGCAAGGACGGCGGGCCCGTCAAGGGACACTTCGATTTCGACCGATACAAGCAAACCGAGCTGTCCAAGCGCGGCCTTTTCGACAAGACGAAATGGCGCTGACCGGACGGACCGCCGGCGGCGCAGCCTCGGGCGCGCCGCGAGGGGATTGCCCATGAAGCCGGGCGCGACCAAGCCGACGACGCTTACCGACAAGAAGGCCGACGCCAAGGAATTGTGCCTGTCCCGCCTGCGCGCCGTGCCCCGGGACAAGCGGGATGCCGTGGCCGAGGCCATCCTGGCCCTGGCCGACCCCGAGTGGTGGGAACTGCGCCCCCGGGGATCCGACGTATTCCTGCTCATTCTCGAAGCGCGCAAGGCCCAAGCCCTGGCCATCATCAACGCCGCCACGCCCAAGGCCTGACCCGGCCCCGGGCGAAGCCGCGGGATTCAGGCCGCCGGGCCGTGCTTTTCGACGAAAAAGAGTCGGATGGGGCTGCCGGGCTTGTTGACCAGTTCGTAGCGCGCCGCCCGCCAGACAGCGAAATCCAGGGCCTGGCACCACCCCTCGACCTGCCCGGCCTCGGACGCGCCGCCGGGGTGGCCGGTGTAGCAGACCACCGCCAGAACGCCGCCCGGGGCCAGAACCGTGCAGGCGGCTTCCAGGGCGGCCAGGGTCGTCTCGGGCCGGGTGGTCACGGTTGCCTCGCCGCCGGGCAAAAATCCCAGATTGAAGACCACCGCCGCGACCCGGCCGCATAGGGCCTCGGGCAGGGTTTGCGCCAGCCGCTCGTGGCCGACGTGGTGCAGCCGGACCCGGTCGGCCAGTCCCTCCCGGGCCAGCAGTGCCCGGGCCGCCTCCAGCGCCTCGGCCTGGATGTCGAAGCCGTGCACCACCCCGCCCTCTCCCACCAGCCCGGCCAGAAAGGCCGTGTCCTGGCCGTTGCCGACGGTTGCGTCCACGGCCACGCTCCCGGGGGCCACGGCCCTGGCCAGGAGCTGCTTGGAAAAGGTCAGGGCGGCGGTGGCGAGCTGGCCCACGTCAGCCGCAGCAGCGCTTGAATTTCTTGCCGCTGCCGCAGGGGCAGGGGTCGTTTCGCCCGGCCTGGGGGGCGACGGCCGGCGCGGCAACCGGCTCGCCGTCCAGGCGGC
>JBKICS010000183.1:0-5858 GCA_046567015.1 Acidobacteriota bacterium
GGAGCGTTGCGGCGGCCAAGCGCGGCGGGGAAAGGCACCCTGCCCCGCCTGGGCCGGGGGTGGACGGGTCGGGACGGCTCTCTGGCGCCGCCCCTGCCGCACGCCGGCCGCACAGCACGCCGGCCATCGCCCCGACTGGGATGGCTCGTCGTCTGCCGCCGCGATTGCCGCGGCGTTGCGTCGGAGGCCACCCCTCTACCGCTCCACCTGACCGGGGAACCGCCGCCGGCGGCCGCGCCCCTAGTCGTCGCGCAAGGATTCCACCTTGCGACGGGGCTCGCCGACCTCGGCCGGACGGGGATACTCGCGGTTGTAGAGCTTGCGGTAGAGCTTGCGCCCCTCCTCGAAGGAGGGGTTGAGTTCCAGGGCCCTTTCTACCTTGACCTTGGCCGATTCGGCGTCGCCCATGAAATAGAGGGCCTTGGACATGTTAAACAGGACGTTTTCGTCATCGGGCGTCAGGGACAGGGCCTGGGTGTAGGCGTGCAGCGCCCCGGCCAGATCGCCGCTCTTGCGCAACTTGACCCCCAGCGAGTTGAAGGGGTTGGGGGACAGGGGGTCGTATTTGAGGATCTCGATGAACAGTTCCTTGGTCTCTTCCAGCCGGTTGAACTGGGCATGGACCTCGGCGGCTTTTTGCAGGTAGCGCTTGAACTCGTCGATCGCGCCCTTGGCCTTGTAGGCGTCGGCCAGCCCCTTGTAAGCCTCGGCGAAAAGGTCGTTTAACTTGATGGCCTTTTTAAAGGCGATGATGGCCTGGCCGAATTTCTGGCGCATGAGGCAGCGACAGCCCATGTCGTAGTATTTCTGGGCCATGTTCTGTTCGGAGATGATCTCCTCGAAGGCCTCGATGGCGTCGTCGAAATTGCCGGCGGCGATCATCTCCCGGGCGTCCTCGATCTGCTGCCGCTCGATTTCCGTGACGCGTTCCACCTGGCAGCCGCGCAGGACATGCTTGGCAAAGGTCTCTTCGGAGTAGGGACGCAGGATGTAGCCGGCGCAGCCCTGGGCGATGGCGTCGAGCACCTTCTCGCGATGGCTCACGGCCGTGACCATGACCACGGGCACGTCCTTGAGGCGCATGTCCCGGCGCGTCGCCCGAAGAAACTGGATGGCGTCCATGTCCTCGAGCTGGTTGTCCAGGAGCACCATGTCCACCCGGTTGGCCAAAAGGAATTCCAGGGCCTTGGCCCCGGAGGCGAAGGTCTCCACCCGTTGCGGCCGAAACGAGGCCAGGGAGCGCCGGTCGCGGCGGGCATTGTCCTCGTTTTTGGCGACGATGACGACGGTGTCGAACAGGATCGGCGAAAAGTCCATGGTGACCCCTCGATGCGCTTCACGCCCCCGGAGGCGCGAAGCGCTCGTAATAGCGCGTCTTGAAGGCGGCCAGGAACGGCAGCTCGGGCAGTTGGGCGAACAGTTGCCCGACATGGCCGCGCCTGAAAAACTGTTCCCGGGTGCGGGGGAAGGCCAGGTCGTTGATCCAGCTCAAAAGGAGCAGGGCGAAATCGTTGGTCGAGGCCATGTACGCATAACGGCTGATGCGGCCGGCCTCGATGTCGTCGACGATGGCCGGGTTGAACTGGTCGGGATTGTCGGGCAGGCCCAGGAACACCACGTCGTCCTTGTCGTCGGCAGCCTGGAAATGGTCGATCATGACCCGCAGGATATCGAGCTTGTCCGCGTCGCGGATGATGCCGGCCAGGGTCAGGGCCGGTCGGTCGCGGCCCGAGGCCAGGGCCGGCGGCAGGCTGTGGCGGTTGTGCACGACCACGGCCAGACGCACCAGGGCGCGCTCGCGGTCGGTCAGGCCGGACAAGCCGGCCTGGCGGGCCAGACACCGCGCCCCGAGCAAGCCGTGGTTGACGCTTTGGGCGTCGCGAAAGGTCTTGTAGCGCTGGTACTGCGGAAACCGGCCGACGTCGTGCAGGAGGCCGGCCACGGTCGCCAGGGCGACCTGACGCGGGGGCAGGCCCAGACTGCGGGCCAGGTCCGCGGCTTCGGCCATGACCAATTCGCAGTGCCGGCGCTTGAGCTCCAGCCGGACGGCGTCTTGCGCCGTCTCCCCGGCATGGGCCGCGACAAAGGCCGCGAACCAGCGCTTGGCCGACTCAATGGCTTCGGTCATCGTGATCGTCGCCGGCGTCCCGGTCGCGGGACATGGGCTTGGGATCGACGGGCGCTTCCGGATCGGGTTCGTCGAACTCCTTTTCCCGCAGCGGCCCTCCCGGGCCAAAGAGCCAGCGCAACAGCCAGGCCATGCCGCCGAGGATGGCGGCAATGAAAAGGCCCTTTAAAAACACGGAAAAAAAGCCTTCATCCAATCCCGGGCCAAACGGCCAGGTTTTGTGCCAGCTCGGTTCCACGGCGGTGGCGGCAAAAAACGACAGCGTACTGAAAAAACCCATCAGGCACTCCCTGTGCGCGCTGCGCGCATTCCAGGTGACTTACTCGGGATTTCAAAGGCATGCAAGACGGGCCGATTCCGGCTCGATTGCCTTTTTTCCCGATCCCTTTTAGAAAAAGGGAAGGTGGTCGTTTCGTGTCCGTCGTCCCAGCGGAAGTCCGAACCCGCCGACCAACCTGCTGGAGGGAGGGCGTCTATGCGTGTCTTGGTAGTGGAAGACGACTTTACCAGTCGAAGGATTCTCCAGAAGATCCTCGTTCCCTATGGCGAAGTCGATATCGCGGTCAATGGTCTTGAGGCTGTGGAGGCATTCGCCCAGGCCCTCCAGGACGGACACCGCTACGACCTGGTCTGCATGGACATCATGATGCCGGAGATGGACGGCCAGGCGGCGCTCAAGGCGATTCGGTCCCTGGAAAAGGACCGCGGGATCTCCCCGGCCAACGAAGCCAAGATCATCATGACCACGGCCCTCGATGATCCCAAGAACGTGGTGGAAGCCTATTACAAGGGCGGCGCCACCTCGTATGTGCCCAAGCCCATCGACAAGCACATGCTGCTCCACCTCATCAAGACCCTCGGGCTTATCGACTAGCGCGGCATCCCAAACAGACACGGTGGCGGTTCGCCGCCTGGTCTGGACGCGCCTCGTCGCCCCTGAACGGATCGCCCAAAAACAAAACCCCGGCCCGCCGCAACGGACCGGGGTTTCACCTTTGGGGGGCGGGGGTTACGCTTCCTTCTTGATCTTGGACTTGCTCATGGACAGGCCCATGCCGCCGAACATGTCGAAGATGGCATAGCCGTACCACATGGTGTAGAGGACGTAGAAGACGAGCAGGCCGGCCACGGTCGGAATCTTGGTCATGATGCTCTCGGCCGGGATGCCGGCAAAGTTGTAGGCCGGCTCGATGGCCTTGGTATTGACCGTGTTGATGATATTGGCCTCTTCGATCATCTTGATCTTCTGCAGCGGCTTGATGGACGCGGAAAGAAGCGTCCACCAGCCTTTCATGGCCGCCTTACCGTCCATGCCGTAGGCGGCAGTCAGCTTGTCGAAATCGTCCTTGTAAAGCAGATCGGCGTCAGCCACGACCTTGCCGAGCATGGCCCCGAGGTCGGCGGTCACGGTCACGACTTCACCCTTGGCCTCGCCCTTGGCCCCGGCTTTTTCCAGGATCAACAGCGCGGTCTTGACGTCCTCGGGCGTCTTGAGCTTCACGTCGACGGTGATCTGCTTGCCTTCAAAGGGCTTCACAGCCTTGACGACATTGGGAATGAAGTAGGACGAGCCCTTGGACAGCTTGTTGAACAGGTCGTCGGAGAAATGCAGCCCGTTGACCCCGCCCGGGAACACCGGTGAGAAGATCAGCAGGAACACGGCTATGAAGCTCAGCATGAGCACAAAGCCCTTGGCAAAGAGTTTCTTGTCTCTGATAAGCATGCCCTTATCCCTCCTGGCGCAGGGCGCCGATGTTCATAATGAACTTGCTGATGACCCAGACGCCGAACAGCGCCACCACGACCCAGAAGACGATGTTGCCGACGTATTCGATGCCGTTGACCATCTCCTTGGACATGCTCAGGTATTCGAGTTCGACGAACTTTTTCGGCAGGGTGGAGACCCGGTTGATGAAACCGGCGATGATGGACATGGCGTAAAAGCCCCGGATGTGGATGCCCTTGACGACCTTGGTGGTCAGCGCGCCGACCTGGATGCCAAGGAGCGAACCGAGCAGCATGCCCATGGCCAGGGTGTAGAACACGTAGCCGTAGATGGCGTACTGGGCGATGGCGCCAAGGCCCGCGGTGAAGATGATCTGGAGGATGTCGGTGCCGACGGTGGTCATGGAGGACACGCCGAAGACGTAGACGAACATGGGGAAGGTGATGAAACCGCCGCCCACGCCCATGAGCGCGGCCAGGATGCCGACGATGACGCCGCCGGCGGCCACGATCCAGCCGGAGATGCGCTTGCCGCCGGGAACGAAGTCCTCGTCAAAGGTAATCATGGGGGCGACGTTTAAGTTCTGGAGCTTGACGGCCATGCCGGTCATGCCGCTGGGGCCGCCGTGGCTGCCGCCGTGGGAGTCGCCGCCGGATTCCTGGCGGCTGGCCTTTAAGAAGTCGAACAGGGCGTAGAAGCCCAGGAACCCAAGCAGCACGGCGTAGATGGAGCTGATGAAGAATTCGGAGAGCAGCGGGTCTTTATTGTAAAGGCCCTTGTTGATGGCGCCGCCGATGAACGTGCCGCCGCCCGAGCCGACCAGGAAGGCGATGGCCAGTTTGCCGGAGACGTTGCCGAGCTTTTTGTGCACGGCCGTGCCCATGATGGCCTTGGCGAAGATGTGGAACAGGTCGGTGCCGACGGCCAGGATGCCCTTGACGCCGGCGGCCATGAGCGCCGGGGTGATGATGAAGCCGCCGCCTGCGCCGATGCAGCCGGTAATCAGTCCCGCGGCCAAGCCGACGGCGATGGAAACCAGGAAGATGTTGGTGGAATAAAAGGCCGGTCCGTAGGCCGTCTTGCCGCCGATGAAATCGCTGGCCTCGACACAGGTCACGGCCAGGATGGGCAGGGCAAGGATCATGAGGATGAGAAGTTTTTTCCGATTCTGGATGATGGACGTGGACACTTCCATGTCCCACTTGGCGTGCGCGACCGACGCCGCCTTCAGGAACTCGAAGACTTGCCTACCGAACCCCATTGCTGCTTCCTCCGTGTTGAAAATCAGGCCTGCGCTTCCCGTCCGCGCGATATCCCCACCCCGCGACACGTGATTTCGCATCAAATCCTTTGCCGTCGCATCCCTGTCAGGCAGCGCCCTGCCCCGCTCCAAGCACCCGGCGCACCGTCCCCTTGAGCCGCTCGAAATCGCCGCCCTTCTCCACCCGGACCAGGCCGTCCTCGCCGGCATCCGAGCCGGGATAGACATGCAGGACCACGGGTAGTCCGGGGTGCAGGCGCGTGAGAAGCGGCGTCAGCGATCCGCCGTCCGGATCGGCGATCTCGGCGTCAAGGACCAGCACGTCCACCGCGACCGGACCGGCCAACCGCATCAGGACTTCGGCGCAGGAGCCGGCAGTCAGCACGCCGTAGCCCTCGCGACCAAATTCCCGACGCAGCAGCTCCCGGATATTGGCATTTCGCTCCGCGATTAACAGGATGGGCCTTGGACGATTCACCATACGCTCCTGACGAGGTTTCGACCAGACAAAGGCAACTCCCGTGCCAAATTCATGGCCGAGAAAGAAGTTATAATACATTGAATTAACGCATTTTTCTGGCGAGACAGGGACCAGTGTCAGCCGATTTGCCGCCGCAAGCTGTCAGCTTTCTTTACAGGACGTAAAGCGTTCGGATGGTCGGCCGCGCGCGGCCGTATCGGGAAGCGCCACGATTTGCCGCCCGGATGAACCGGGCGTGCGAGGCAGCCGGGCAAGGCCGGGG
>JBKICS010000184.1:0-3409 GCA_046567015.1 Acidobacteriota bacterium
GCTCTACAACTCCGCCGGTTCCAAGGACGTGACCTTTACCCGGGTCCGCAAATAAGCCGTCCCGGCTTCCCCCTGCCTTGACCAACAACGGCGCCGCGGCTATTTTCGGCAGTATCCCTGGAAGCCTCCAGCGAAGCCGCTTGGCACAACCCCGAGGTGTCCCATGCCCCTGACCCTTGTTCTCGTCTCCAGCAATGAAGACGCGCCGAGCCTGATTCAGATGCTTTCCGCCCATGGACGCGGCGTGGAGTTGCGCCACGTCCTCGATCTGCCCGGCCTGCGCGCCCAATTGCCCACGCTTGGCCCCAAGGCCCGGCTGCTCTCCTATCTTTCCGGGGTCGTCATTCCGGCCGACTGCCTGGCCGCTTTTTCCCACGGGGCCTACAACGTCCACCCGGGCTCGCCCGACTACCCCGGCGTCGCCCCCGAGGCCTGGGCCGCTTACGAACAGACCGGCTCCTTTGGCGCGACCTTCCACGTCATGGACGAGCAGGTCGATACCGGGTCCATCATCGACGCGGAGATCCTGCCGGTCACCGGCCACAAGGACCGGCCCGGGCTGTCACGGGTGGTCCGTCAGGCCGTGGCCCTGCTGCTGGTGCGCATCGCCGCCGCGCTGACCAGCGAGGCCCCCATCGTCGCGGCCCGAGCCATGCAATGGGGCGGGACCAGGCGCACGGCTGCCGACTTCGAAAAGATGTGCCAGTTCACGCCGGACATCGCCAAGGACGAGCTGGAGCGCCGGTTGTTGTGCTTCGGCCCCCCGGGCCCGGTGGAATTTTCCTTGGAGTTGCATGGCCGGCGGTTCGTGTTGGAGGCTCCGGGCGGCATCATGGGCCATTTCGACGCGCCTCAAGCCGACCATATCCTGGGCTGGGTGCGGGATTCCAACGCCCCGACCGTGCGCCAGGAGGTCAAGCTGGTCGTGGACGGCCAGGAGTTTCTGCTCACCGCCGACCGCTACCGGCCCGACGTGGCCGAAGCCGGATTCGGCGACGGGCATTCGGGATTTTTCTGGACCGTGCCGCCGGTCTTTCGCGACGGCCGGCCCCATCGCATCGAGGCGCACTGCAAGGGACGCCCTGTACCCGGCAGCCCCAGGCTGGCCGTCTTTCCCAGCGAGGCTGCGTCCGCGCCCCAGGTCAGCTTCAAGCCGGACGCTCTGCCCGATGCGGCCGCGCCCAGGCCGGGAAACGACGCCCGGTCCGCTTTGCCGCCCGAGGCCATGCTCCAGCCCAAGGGCGGCCTCGACCTGACCGCGTTTCCACGTTCGACAAAGCCCGCGCCGAAAGAGTGATCCGCAGGCGAGCGGCCAAAAAACCAGCCCGGCAAGGAGACATCCCATGCGATTTTTCCGTGCACCCATCCTGGCAGTGGTTTTCGCCGTGCTAGCAACCTGCTGCGCCGCCGCGCCGGCCTCGGCCCAGATGATCGGCCTGGCCAATCCGGCCTCGACCTTTTGCGTGGCCACCGGCGGCGAACTGGTCATCGGCGACACGCCCGCCGGGCAAACCGGCACGTGCGTCTATGCCGGCAGTCTGGCCATAGAGGAATGGAGCCTGTACCGCCTGTTCTCAGGCTTCTCCCTCCTCTCGGCCTTCTAGCGTCGCGTTGGCTCTTTTGCAGTGCCCGGCCAGAGCGACGGGAGATGCCGCTACTCGGCCAGGCGAATCCCCTGCTGGGCCGGAACATAGTCGAGCAGGACGAAATCCCGGCGCAGGCCGGCCGGATTTTCGCCGCGCTGCTCGATTTCGCTGGGCCGGATGCTGCCGAGTTTGCCGTCGGCCCGCTTGAGGTAGGCGATGCGGCGCGGATCGATGCCCATGATCCGGCAGCAGGTGGCGTCCACGGACACGGGGTTGCGCCCCATGACCAGCACCCCGGCCGCCACCGGGTCGCCCATGATGGGACCGTCGCCCTCCATGCCCACGATGCCGTCCACGATGGCGAAATCCGGGCGCACCGTGGCGTTGATGTCCAGGATCGATTCCTCGATGCCGGCGAAATGCAGGGCGTTTTTGGGCCAGCCGTAGACCACTCCGGGCATGACGCCGAAAAGATTCTTCATCGACAGCGTGACCCCGGCCCAGTGGTGGACCTTCATCTTGGCCACCGAGACCACGAAATCCACCCGGGAAAGCAGTTCCGGCAGCCACAGATCGCCAAGCTTGCTCACCCCGCCCCGGTTGCCGACCCGTTGGATGGGGCCGTTGTTGAGGTCGAAAAAGCGCAGCTTTTCCCGGGCCAGGACGTCTTCCAGCCCCGACTCCTCCAGCACCAGATAGGCGTCCCGGCGATGCCCCGCCCCCTCGCCCACCACCACCGAGGCCGCGCCCAGGGCCAAGAAGGCCTCGGCCGCCGCCCGCAGGACCAGCGGATGGGTGTTGATGTGGCCGGCCCCGGCATGGGGCTCGACCAGATTGGGTTTGAGCAGCACCCGCTTGCCGGCCAGCTCCTGGGCCGTCACCCCCAGTTCGGCCAGCCCCCGGCGCAGGATCCCGGCCAGATCGACCCCGTAATCGGCCGCCTTGGCCACAAAGACCTCGGCGCGCATCGGACTGCGCCAAAGTTGCGGCAGAGCCAGCCCCCCGGCCGCGACGATGCCGGCGGCGGCGGCCAGTTTGACCGCCTGCCGGCGGGTGACGCCCCCGGACGGCGCGGCGTGATCAGCGTTCATGAGCGTTCTCCCAAAAGCGCGGCAAATCGGCCGGCGCTGGCGGCGGCGGCAATGAGCTGGGCCAGTTGCGGGGTGTCGTAGGGGCCGAAGCGGTCCTGGCGGGCAAGCGCCGTCAGGCAGTTGTCGAGAACCTGGGGCGTGCCCCGGTCAAAGGCCCCCAGGCCGAAAGCCCGCCAGGCGGCGGCCAGGGGCGTAGCCGCGGCGCACTGCGGACCGGCCAGATAGGCTAGGCTCGGCGCCACGGCTTCGGGCGCGGCCCGCCCGCCCAGGGCGGCCAGGGCGTGGCCGGTGCTTTCGGGTATGGGCAGGAGCGTGTTGCGAAACACCCGGGTGTTGCCGTAGTTCCAGCCGCCATCCGGCAACTGGCGGTCGAGCAGCAGCCGCCCGGCCTCCTCCAGGGTCGGGCCCGGGACATCGGCCCGGTCGGACAGGGCCAGCATGGCCAGGGAGGTGGGTTCGACCCAGGAATGGGTGCCGTCGATCCAGGCCCAGCCGCTAAGGCTGGTGTCGTGGGCGACCACGGCGCCCTCCTGGCGCGGCCAGTGCGCTCCGGGATGCCCCAGCAGCCAGGCGGCCGCCCGGGCGGAAGCGGCGGCGTAGGCCGGATCGGGCCGCCAGGCGAGCAGGGCCAGGATGGTCGGCCAGGCGGCCTCGGGGCGCTCCCGTAAAAGCGGCACCCGGCCGTCGGGCTGCTGGTCGGCGGCCAGGGCGGCCCGGGCGGCGAGCACGGCC
>JBKICS010000185.1:0-11630 GCA_046567015.1 Acidobacteriota bacterium
GGAAAGCGCCGACTTGTCGGCCTCGGTCAGGATGGCCTGGGGGCGGTTGACGAACTTGGGGTCGCTAACCACCCCGTATTCGGCCGGGAAGCTGTTTTCGAAGTACATTTCCTGAAAGCCGATAAACTTCAAATGATGGGCCGTGGCGTCCAGGACCGCCACTTCCGACGGCTCGATCAGCCCCAGTTCCTTGGCCTTTATAAGGCCAGCCAGACACTCGCCGCCTTGGGTGCAGCTGATATGGCCGTGGCGGTTGGCCAAAAGCATGCCCTCGACAATGGCCTGCTCGGTCACCTGCAGCACCTGGAAGCTGCCGGGACCGCCTATCTTTTCGTATTCCTTGGCGAAATGGGCCACCCGGGGAAACGACACGGGATTTCCGATCATGGCCGCCTGGGCGGCGCTGGGCGTCACGGGCACGGGCTTAAATTCCCGCTTGGCCGGATCGGCCTCGTCGTAATACTGGAACACCGGATCGGCGTGGTGGGACTGGACGCCGAAGATGCGCGGCAGGGAGCGGATGATGCCGAGTTTCTTGAGCTTTAAAAAGCCGCCCATGATGGCCGTGACGTTGCCGGCGTTGCCGATGGGCACGAACACGCACTTGCGGTAGGTGTCCCAGCCAAACCACTGGGCCACCTCGAAGGCGTAGGACTCCTGGCCGAGGATGCGCCAGGCGTTTTTGGAATTGAGCAGGGCCACCCGGTAGTTGTCGGCCAGATGCTCCACCACCTTCATGCAGTCGTCGAAGACCCCGGGCACCTCGATGACGGTGGCCCCGCTGCCGAGCGGCTGGGCCAGCTGCTGCGGGGTCACCTTGCCCTTGGGCAAAATGACCACGGACTTGATGGGGCCGCCGACATAGGCGGCATAGAGCGCGGCCGCAGCCGAGGTGTCGCCGGTGGAGGCGCACACCGTCAGCACCGAATCCCAGACGTTGACCCGCACGAGGTGTTTCAAATAGCTGAAGGCACAGGCCATGCCCCGGTCCTTGAAGGAGGCGCTGGGGTTCTGCCCGTCGTTTTTATAGTAAAACGGCGTCCCGACCAGTTCGGCCAGGGCGGCGTTGGCCGCGACCATGGGCGTGTGGCCTTCGCCGAGGTAGACGATGTCTTCCTCGTCCACGACCGGGGCCATGAGTTCGTAGAAGCGCAGCACGCCGCGAAGGGCCGTGCACCGGCTGGCGGCACGCTTGTCGAACAGTGCCTGCCAGTAGCTGGCCGGATATTCGAGCAGGCTGTCAAACGAAGTGTCCTCAAGGACGAACACCCCGCCGCAATGGGGACAGGTGTAGTAGAGTTCGCGGATGTCGAACCGGGCCTGGCAGCCCAGGCAGACATATTCCATCGTACCACGATACTTGGGAAAATCGCTGACCGTAATCATCCCGCTTCCTTTGTTAGGCAGGCCACAGTTCCCGGGCGCTGGCCGTCCACATGACGACGCCGCAGGCCACTTTGGCCGTGAGCCCGAACACCTTGCCGTACATGGCTCCCATGGCGGCGCGCCGCGCCGCAGCGTCGTCGCGGCCGTGCAGCCGTTCAAACATATAACAGCCGAAAAACGCCCCGGCAACGGCTCCGAAAAGCGCTCCCAGGCCCAGAAAAAACGGCGCGCCGCACAGCGCCCCGCCAAAGGCTCCGAGAAAACCGCCCAGATTGCCCTTGCCCGTGGCCCCATAGCGCCTGGCCCCGAAAAGCTGGGCGAAAAGCTCCACCCCCTCCCCAGCCAGGGCCACGCACACCAGCAAGGCGTAAAACCCGAAGCCCAGATGGAGCGTCGGATGGAGCGCGTCCCACAGGACAACCAAGCCAAGCAGCGCCCAGTTGCCCGGCAGGCCAAACACGTGCAGGATCAAGCAGGCCAGCAGGAGCAGCAGAAAAAAGGTCAGCAGGACCAGGCTCACGCCCCGTCTCCCCGCGTATCCAGCACCCGGGCCGCCTTGCCCTCGGTCTTGGGCAGGCTGTTGCGCTCGACCAGCTCCACCTTGGGCGTCACCAGCAATTCGTCGCGAAGCCGCGCAGCGATGCGCTTTTGCAGGGCCCCGAGCTGGCGCATGTCCTCGACGAAATACTCGTCGCGGATCTCCACCCTGACCCGGATGTTGTCGATATAGCCGTCGCGCTCAAGGACGATCTGGTAGTCCTGCCCCACTTCCGGCATGGCCATGAGCACCCGCTCGATCTGCATGGGGAAGATGTTCACGCCCTTTATGATGATCATGTCGTCGCAGCGCCCGTGCAGCCGGTCGATGCGGCGATGGATCCGGCCGCAAGGGCACGGCTCGGTCAGAAAGCGGGTCATGTCCCGGGTACGGTAGCGCACGATGGGCATGCCCTCGCGCCCGAGCGTGGTCATGACCAGCTCGCCCAGCTCGCCGTCCGGCACGGGCTCGCCGCTTATCGGATCGACGATCTCGGCCAGATAGGCATCCTCCCAGACGTGCATGCCGTGCTGCTCCTGGCACTCGAAGGCCACGCCCGGGCCGTTCATTTCGGAAAGCCCGTAGGAGTTGTAGGCCTTGATGCCGTAGAGGTCCTGGAGGCGTTGCCTCGTTTCCTCGGTGTAGGGCTCGGCCCCGACCAGGGCGATGCGCAGGGCGAGCGACTTGGGGTCGATGCCCAGTTCCGCGAACACGGCGGACAGGTACAGGGCGTAGGACGGGATGATGTGGATGCCGGTGACCTTGAAGTCGGTCAGGAGCTTTATCTGGCGGTGGCTGTTGCCGGCCCCGGCCGGGATGGTCAGGCAGCCGAGCCGTTCCGCGCCGTAGTGGATGCCAAGGCCCCCGGTAAAAAGGCCGTAGCCGGACATGTTCTGGAACACGTCGGTGCGGCGAAGGCCAGCCATGTGCATGCAGCGGGCCATGAGCGAGGCCCACCAGTCCAGGTCTTTCTGGGTGTGATAGATGACGGTCGGCGTGCCGGTTGTGCCGGAGGAGGCGTGCATGCGCACCATTTCGGACACGGGCATGGCCAGCATGGCGTCGGGATAGCTGTCGCGCAGATCCTGCTTGGCGGTAAAGGGAATGCGCCGCACGTCGGCCAAGGTTTCGACGGAAGCCGGATCAAAGCCGAGTTCGGCATAGCGGCGACCGTAGAACGGCGATTTGGCGGCCTGGGCCAGGGTCCAGCGCAGCCGCTTCAGTTGCAGCCGCTCTATCTCGAGCCTGGAAAGCGTTTCCGCAGGATCGTAGTACACGACAACTCCTTACCGGTGTGTGAAACGAAGCGCGGGGCACTGTCCCCCAACGCATCGCAGACGCCAGAGGCAGGCTATACCCCTGGAAGCGCACGGATTCAAGGGTCGTCAGGCGACGCAGGCAACTTAGCCCATGCCGAATTCGGACGGGGGCGGAATGTCGGAAAGGTTTTCGAAGGCCGTGGATTCCTTGAGGAAAAGGAGCTTCACCATGCCCGTGGGACCGTTTCGCTGCTTGCCGATGATGACCTCGGCCACGTTGTCCTCGGGGGTGAGTTCCTCTTTCTTCTTATAGGCCGCGCCGCGATAGAGAAAGATGATGACGTCGGCGTCCTGCTCGATGGCCCCGGATTCGCGCAAATCCGACATCATGGGCCGCTTGTCGGCGCGCTCCTCGACCTTGCGGTTGAGCTGCGACAGGGCCACCACCGGCACATGCAGTTCCTTGGCCAGGGCTTTTAAGCTCCGGGAAATTTCCGAAATTTCCTGTTCGCGCGAATCGATGCGCCGCGAGGCCCGCATGAGCTGCAAATAGTCCACCATGATAAGGCCCAGGCCGTGCTCGGCCTTGAGGCGGCGGCAGCGGGCGCGCAGGTCCATGGTGGTGATGGCCGGGGTGTCGTCGATGAAAATGGGCGAGGCGGACAGGTGGTTGGCGGCGTCGTAGAGGCGCGACCAGTCCTCGTCGTCGAGCCGCCCCCGGCGCAGCTTGGCCAGATCGACCTTGCCCCAGCAGCAGAGCATGCGTTGCATGATCTGCTCCATGGACATTTCCAGGGAGAAGATCGCCGTGGGTACGGCGCTCATGGCCGCCGCGCGCATGGCCACGTTCATGGCAAAGGCGGTCTTGCCCATGGAGGGCCGCCCGGCCACGATAATGAGATCGGAGGGTTGCAGGCCGGCGGTCATCTCGTCGAACTGGTAGTAGCCCGAAGCCACGCCGGTGACCAGCTCCTGGTTGTCCATGCGCTGTTCGAGCTGCTCGAACACCTTGGAAATCAGATCCTTGGAAGACTTGAACCCCTTGGTCGAGCGGGAGTCGGCGATGGAAAAGATGGCCTGCTCGGACTCGTCCAATAACTGTTCGGTGTCCTGGCCGCCGTCGTAGCAGCGCGTGATGATGTCGACGGCCGTGCTGATGAGCCTGCGCTGGACGGACTTCTCGCGAACGATCTCAGCATGGTGCAGGGCATTGGCCGAGGACACCGTGGAGGAGGCCAGATCGCCCAGGTAGGCCGGGCCGCCGACCTCGTCGAGACGCCCGGAGGCACGCAGGGCTTCGGCCAGGGAAACGAGGTCGATGGGCGCGTTTTTCCGCGAGAGGTCCAGGATGGCTTGAAAGATGGCGCGGTGGGCCGGGGAATAGAAATCGTCTTCGTCGATCAGGTCGACGAGATTGAACAGGATGGCGTTCTTGAGTAAAATCCCCCCCAGAACCGACTGTTCGGCTTCGAGGTTCTGGGGGGGAACTTTTCGCAGGACGTCTGAAGAGACCCGCTCCAGGGCCTGCCCGGTCAGCGGTTCACCGCTTCCGGAGAGGCCGGAAGACTTGGAGTTACGCGGTTTCTTCCTCGGGCTGTCCATTCTCTTCGACCTGTGGTTCAACAGCGGCGCCGGCGGCGGTGGCCACGACGTCATCCTCGGCACCGCCCTGGCGCACGACGGACACCCGGACCGAACCGCGCAACTCCGGCAGGAGCTTGACGTCAACATCGTAATGGCCCAGCGACCGGATGGGGTCGGCCAGAACGATCTTCTTGCGGTCGATGTCGAAACCCTGCTCGGCCAGCTTCTCGGCAATGATGGCCGAGGTGACGGAGCCGTACAGCTTGTCGCCTTCGCCCACGCGCACTTCGATAACGACGGACGTGGCGGCCAGCTTGTCGGACAGCGACTGGGCGTCGGCCACCTGGGCGTCGCGCTTGGCCTGCAGTTTTTTGCGTTCGTTATCGAAACGGCGCAGGTTGGACTCGCTGGCCAGCATGGCCAGCCCCTGGGGAATCAGATAATTGCGACCGTACCCGGGTTTGACCGAGACCTTGTCGCCGAGGCGGCCGAGGTTTTCCACGTCCGCGCGCAAAATGAGTTCCATGGCTTCCCTACCTTACATTTTCTTCAGATGCTCGGCGCTGTGCGTGGCCGTATAGTACAACATCGCCATCTGGCGGGCGCGCTTGATCTCAAGGGTCAGGCGGCGCTGGCACTTGGCACAGGTGCCGGTGATGCGGCGGGCTATGATCTTGCCGCGGTCCGTGATGAAATCCTTCAGGATATCCGGACGCTTGTAATCGACGGGAAGGTTCTTGTTGGCGCAGAAGCGGCAAAACTTCTTCTTCGGGGTGAACTTTTTCTTAAATGCCATGGCTTAGGCCCCCTCAACAACAGGCACGTATTTGTCGGCGATTTTGACGGTGATGAACTTCATGATGCCGTCGGTGATCCGCACGATACGTTCAAATTCCGCGATGGCCGTGGCCGGAGCGGCGAATTCGAAACGGGTGTAATGGCCCCGGGTCTTTTTCTGCACCGGGTAAGCCAGTTCCTTCATGCCCCATTCGTCGACGGCCAGCATCAAGGCGTCCTGGCGCTCGAGCACCCCTTTGAGGTTCTCGAGGATCTCCTGCCGATTGTCGGCTGCCAGCTCCGGAGAGAGCAACAGCAAGGCTTCGTACTTCCGCATGGTTCCTCCTTTTGGTCCATGGCCCTTCCTCCGGGACGCGAGTCCTCCGGGAAGAGCAAGGCGAAGGGGAGTCGTTACCCGCGACGGGTGGTTCTGTCAAGGCCCAAGGCCGAACCTTGCCAAGGCCGTTTCACCCGACTACACAATTGCATCGGCCACTTTCCGGCCTGCCCCACTCTACCGCCACGTCCACGGCCGAGGTATGCATGCGCATCCGAACCAAGCTCCTCGTCGTCCTGCTCGCCCTGGTCCTGCCGCCGCTTCTGGCCGTGAGCATCTACGCCCTGCGCGAGGCCCGGCTCCTTGGCGACGAACTGGCCCGCCGCGCCGCCGGGGCCTTCAAGCACGCCGCCCAATCCGAGCTGGCGCTCATGGTGGATCTCATCGGCGAGGATCTGGCCGACAACCGGCAGATGCTCGAACTGGGCCTGGCCTTTTTTTGCCGCGAGGCGGGAAGCGTCCTTGGGCGGCAAGCGCCGCGTCCCGAGGCCGACCAGCCCGTGCCCTCTCCCCTGCCCTCCCTGGACGGCCCGCCGGGGATGTCCCGGGAGCAGGCCGCCCGGGCCGGCGCGGACTTGATCCGCCTGGCCCCGACCCTGGACACCCTGCGCCGCAAACTGGGCGGCATGATGTTGTGGGCCTATATGGCCCGGCCAGACGGGATCGTCGCCACCATCCCGGCCCACGGACCCATGCCCGCCGGCTACGATCCCCGGGAGCGGGCCTGGTACCGGGCCGCCGTGGCCAAGGGCGACGCCGTCTGGACCATTCTGGTCGACGCCACCACCGGCCGGGTCACGGGCACGGTATCCGCTCCGGTCCACGGCCCTGAAGGGACGCTTCTGGGCGTGGCCGCCATCGACGTTCCCCTGGAAGCCATGCTGCCGGAGAGCGACCTGTCCCGGCGCTGGGGCGACGGGGTGCGGGCCTCGTTTGTCCGGCTGACAGACGGCCGGCTGGAAATCATCGGCAGCCGCGACTTCGAAGCCCCGGGCCTGGGCTGGAAAACGCCTCTCTCTCCGACGCCGCTGGCCACCGGCGATACGGCCGAACTGGCTAAGCTGACCACGGCCGTGGCCGCCCATACCAGCGCCCAGGTGGCCCTGAGCCTGGACGGCGAGGACTATTTCGCCGTGCTGCGCCCGTTTTCCGAGGTTCCGGCCGGACTGCTCGTGCTGGTTCCCAGGCAGGCGGTGCTGCACCAGGCCGACACCGCCGAGTCGGCCATTCTGGAACGCACCCACGGCATGATGGCGGTGGTGGTGTCCTTCGCCTTGATCGCCGTGGCGGCCTCGGCCGTGCTGGCCTATTTCGGCTCCCGGGCCGTGACCCGGCCGCTCACCGACCTGTCCCTGGCCGCCGCCCGGCTGGCCGAGGGCGATGTGAGCGCCCGGGTTCCGGTGACCGGCCGGGACGAATTGGGACAGTTGGCTGCGACCTTCAACGCCATGGCCCCCAAGCTGGCCGAGCGGCTGCGGCTCAAGCAGGACATGCAGCTGGCCAAGGAGGTGCAGCAAAACCTCCTGCCCCGCACCCCGCCGCATCTGCCCGGCATCGATCTGGCCGGGGCCACGATCTTTTGCGACGAGACCGGGGGCGATTATTTCGACTACCTGTCCTTTGACCAGACTCCGGACGGCGATTGCGACGTCATCGTGGGCGACGCCACCGGGCATGGCATCGCGGCGGCGCTTTTTATGGCCACGGGCCGGGCGCTGCTGCGCGGCGGCCAGGGCGTGGGCTGCGCGCCGGCCGCGTTGCTCAGCCTGGTCAACACCTTGCTGTGGCAGGACACGGCTGATTCCGGACGTTTCATCACCCTGTATTTCCTGCGCCTGGAGCACGGCGGCCTGGCCCCGGAGGGGCGTCTGACCTGGTCCCGGGCCGGCCACGATCCGGCGCTCGTCTACGACCCGGCAATCGACCGTTTCACCGAACTGCTCGGTCCGGGCCTGCCGCTTGGCGTCCTGCCCGACTACGTTTACGAGGAGCAGTCCTGCCCGGGGCTTGCCCCCGGACAGATCCTGCTGCTCGGCACCGACGGCATCTGGGAGGCCCACAACCCGGCCGGGGCCATGTACGGCAAGGAGCGCCTGCGGGAGGTGGTGCGCCGCCATGCCGCCGACTCCGCCGAGGCCATCGTGGCGGCGGTGCATGCCGACGTGGCCGCCTTCCAGGCAAGCGCCCCCCGGGACGACGACATCACTTTGGTCGTCATCAAGGCCGTGGCGGCCTAACGCTACGTTGGATTGCCGCAGGATTTTTCCTGGACGTCAATTTGAAGGAGACAGTCATGACCACGATCAAGGCTCATGCTGATTCTCATGGGTGTGCAGCGTTGCCCGAGGCGGTAAAAAAACTCGGATGGGTGAGTTTTTTTTACCGATTTCGCCTCGGAAATGGTCTATCCCGTCGTCCCCCTTTTTCTTGCCTCGACCCTTGGCGCGCCGGCCTTTGCCCTGGGCGTCATCGAGGGCGTGGCCGAGGCCATCGTCAGCCTCATGAAGGGGGCATCCGGCTTCCATTGCGACAGGACCGGCCGACGGTTGCCGTACGTCCGGCTGGGGTACGGCCTGGGCGCTCTGGCCAAGCCGTTGCTGGCCCTGGCCTTTGCCTGGCCCATGGTTCTTATTGCCCGGAGTGTGGACCGGCTGGGCAAGGGCCTGCGCACCACGGCCAGGGACGCCATGGTCGCTGATGTCATTGATGGCGGCATGGCCGGCAGGGCTTACGGCTTCCATCGCATGATGGACACTTCGGGGGCCATTATTGGCGCTTTGACCGGCCTGCTCCTCCTGCATTTTCTGCCCGAAAACTACCGGACAGTTTTTCTCCTCGCCGCCCTTCCCGGCGTTGGCGCTGTGTGGTTGACGTTTCGGCTGCGTGAATCGCACCCAAAGGACAGACCACGCGACTGTGCGCCGCGCATCTCCTGGAGGGGACTGCCTGCGAGTTATTGGCGCACCCTCGTCCCGCTGACCATCTTCGCTTTGGCCAACTCAAGCGATGCCTTCATTCTCCTGCGGGCCAAAAACCTGGGGCTTGACGATACAAGCGTGATCTTCGCCTACGTTCTTTTCAACGTAACTTACGCCGCCTCGAGCTATCCTCTGGGCGCGCTTTCCGACCGCTACGGCCGCTGGCCCATGATGCTTGCCGGATGGGGACTTTATGCCGCTGTCTACTTTGCCTTCGCCGTCACCCAGGCCTCTGGCGTCTGGTTCCTTTTTCCCATCTACGGCCTGTACATGGGCCTGACCGAAGGCGTGAGCAAGGCCCTGGTGGCCGTGCAGGCCCCACCGGAACAACGCGGCACGGCCATCGGGCTGTTCCAGATGTGCATCGGTCTCGCCGCCTTGACGAGCAGCCTCGTCGCCGGCTGGCTATGGGACCAATTCGGATCCGCCGCTCCTTTCCGTTTTGGCGGGATCATGGCCGTCCTGGCCATCCTGGCCTTACTCTTCGCGGCTCCCTGGCAGAAAAGACCTGCATAGAGTTCTCAAGCGCATCAAGGCAGTCACAGCCAGGCCAGCCGGGCCGGATTGCGCGGCGGCACGCCGAGGTAGCGCACCTTGGGATAGCCGAGCATGAGCCCGCCCTCGACCACCGTCCCCTGGGGCAGGTGCAGGGCCTCGCGCAGCGGCTGGCTGTGCTTGGAGGCGTGGGTGAGTAGCCCGGCCCAGCAGGTTCCAAGGCCCCGGGCCACGGCGGCCAATTCCATGAAGGTCAGGGCGATGCCGCAATCGGCCGCGCCGAACGGCGCGTCGGCCGGAACGTAGGACACGGCCAGGGCCGGCGCGCCGCGCAGGAAATAATCCAGGCCCCGGTCCCACATGGCCGTATATTTGGGTCGGGCGCCGTTGGCCTTGAAAAAGGCGGCGGTAAGTCCCGCCAGCTCCCGGACCTTGGCCGGGTCGTCGGCGACGATCCAGCCTACTTCCTGGACATTGGAGGCCGTGGGCGCGAACCTGGCCACATCCACGAGTTCGGCCAGCAGCGCCCGGGCTACCGGCGTGTCCTTGTAGGCCCGAATCGAGCGGCGGCCGCGCAACATGCCATCCACCACCGCCGGCTGCGGCCAGGAACGCAGGTTTTCCCCCACGGCCTCGGCCGCGATCCGACTGTGGCGCAAGGCGTCGTGGGGACAAACGGACACGCAGTGCCCGCAGGCGTTGCACACGGCCGGATCGGCCGCGACCGGCCCGCCGCGCTCGTCCGCTTCCAGGCAGCCGCTGGGGCATACGGTCACGCACAAGCCGTCGCCCTTGCACCGGGCGGCGTCCACTTCGATGAAATCCATAGAAGGTCTCCTGTGTTTCGGCGGTTGCGGCGCAGGCCAGGTCGCAATGTGCTGCTTCCAGGAAAAACTGGCTTGGCATTCCAAAATGGAACACCCTGCGCCGGGTGGGCTGTCAATCCCGCCAACGTCGTTTGGCCGAGGCTACGCCGCCCGGGCCGTTTTGCAAGCAGGCACGGACAAGTGCCGCAGGCACCGCCAGGGAACCGACCAACCGGGGTTTTCCTTGAGCATCGCCCGGCCTTGGGCTAGGATACCGCCAGATTGATCGTTGCGGAGGCTTCATGCGGGTTCTGGTGGTGGATGACGATCCGGCCAGCCGCCATGTCCTGGCGGCCCATCTCAAGGGGTTGGCCGAGTGCGTCCTGTGCGGCAGCGGGGCCGAGGCCGTGTCGGCCGTGGCCCAAGCCATCGTCGAGGGGCAGTCCTTTGACGTGGTCTTTTTGGACATCATCATGCCCCACATGGACGGGCATGAAACCCTGGCCCAGATCCGCGAGACCGAGGACACCGCCTGCCTGCCGCCCCAATCCCGGGCCCGGGCGGTCATGGTCACGTCCATGGACGACGAGACCAATACCCTAAACGCCCTGTTCGACGGCCAGGTCGCGGCCTATCTCCTCAAGCCGGCCAGCCGGTCGGAACTCCTCGACAAGCTCAGTCTGCTCGGCCTGCTTTAGGCCTGGGCCGCCCAGAGCGACCGGCCCCTTCTCCGTCTGGATCTCTCGACAAGCTCCGTCTGCGCGGCCGGCTCACGTACCAAGCCGCCCAGAGCGGCCGGCCCCTTTCCCCTCGGTTCCCCTCGTCCCACGGCGTCTGCTCTCTGGGCCGCCCCTGGCGGCCGGCCCCTGGTCCGTCGCAACGCCTCGACAAGCCCCGTCTGCTCGGCCAGTCCCCACCGACCGTTTTCTCCCGGATACGCCGCCCCCGGCCGCCCACAGGAACCGGCCAGTGCATCCTTGCCGGAAATGGTATAGGCAGATGGAAATTTATTATTCTATTTTATACACAATTCGATTAAGACATGCGCCATGCCCATGGCCCATACCGCCCTCGCCCTCCTGCTCGCCGCCTGGCTCGGAACCGGGACGGCCGCCCTGGCCGGCCCGGACTACGGGCCTGTCCAGGGCGTGGTGGTGCGGGTGTGCGACGGGGATACCGTGGTGGTGGACATACCGGAGTATCCGGACATTATCGGAAAATCGATTCGCATACGTTTGATCGGCGTCGACGCGCCGGAACTGCGCGACCGCGATCCGGCCGTGCGCCAGGCAGCCCAGGCCGCCCGCCAAGCCATGGAGGCGCTGCTTCCCCCGGGCACGGCCGTGACCCTGTCCCGCATCCGACGCGACAAATACTTCCGCCTGGACGCGGCCGTCAGCGTCGACGGGCGCGACGCGGCCACGGTCCTGGGACTTCACCCCAGGCCGTAAGGACGACGGGGCAGCCTGC
>JBKICS010000186.1:0-4444 GCA_046567015.1 Acidobacteriota bacterium
GAACACGGCATGCTCGGCACGGTTGCCGCCCACCCGATCCTGCCGCTGGTGGCCGGCGGCTTTGACGGCGGCGTAGTGTTCCTGGGGAGCGCCGATCGCCGGGGGGCGGCCCCGCTTTTCGCCCTGGAAAGCCACCGGGTGACCTGCCTGACCTGGTCCCCGGACGGCCGGCGGCTGGCCGGCGGCGGCGACGACGGCCCGGCCTTTTATATGCGCTTGGCGTAAGGGCGGGAGGGGACGGAGGAGGAAGAATGCCTCCGGCGGCCGGGGGCCTGAGGCCCCCGGCCCCCCCACCTGGGAGAAGTTTTTAAGGGGGGTGATGGGGGGGCAACCCGATCGTGGATGCGCCGTCCCGGCGCATCCACGCGGCAGCGCTTGCGGTGCCCTACTTGAGCAGATCGCGGATGGTGGTCTGAATCCGGTCGAGTTCGTCCTTGACCAGCCGGCAGGCGTACCGGCAGCCGTCCGCGTCGCCGGCAAGTCCCGCTTCCTGGAGCCGCCTCGCCCCTTCGGTCAGCCCCCGGGCGCGAAGGGGCACGGCCATGCCAAGCAGGGTATGGGCGGCGTCGCCGGCTGCCTCCCATTCGCCCTGCGCAATGGCCTGATCCAGATTGGCCGCCACCTTCGGGCTTTCCTCCAGGAACATGCGGCAGATCTCCCGGGCAAAGGCCGATTTTCCCCGATCCTCGTAATAGACCATGTCCACGGCCGGCTCGGTCGTTGCCGCCGGAGCAGACGCTCCGGGCCTATCCAGCACCCGGCGCATGACCATGAACAGTTCGTCCACGTCCACCGGTTTGGACACATAGTCGTCCAGGCCAACTGACAGAAACCGCTCCCGGTCGCCCTTCATGCTGTAGGCGGTCAGCGCCACCACCGGCATGCCCCGGGCCGCCTCCCCGGCCTCGCCGTCGCGGATGCGCCGGGTGGCTTCGGCCCCGTCCATCTCCGGCATCTGAATGTCCATGAGCACGAGATCGGCCGGTTCCTGGCACAACTGCTCCAAGGCCTGGACGCCGGAGCCGGCCAGACGGACCTGACACCCGGCTTCGGTCAGGAAATGCTTGAGGAAGAGTCGGTTGACCTGGTTGTCCTCGGCCAACAGCACCCGCAACCCGGCAAAGTCGCCGTCCTGGGAGGAAACCTCGCGAGGCAGCGGCTCCACCGAGGTTTCGCTGGCCGGACGCAGGGACACGGTAAAGGTGAACGTGCTGCCTTGCCCGGGCAGGCTCTCGACGTCAATGGAGCCGCCCATCAGTTCCACCAGCCGCCGGCTGATGGCCAGGCCCAGGCCCGTGCCGCCGAACCGTTTGGTCCGGGTGGATTCGAGCTGGGAAAAGATCTGGAACAACTCGTGCTGGCGGTCCTTGGGAATGCCGATGCCGGTGTCGCGCACGCTGCAGGCCACGAGCATCGGATCGCCCGGCCGGGCCAGGGTCAACGTCCCCTCCACCTCGCCGTGGTCGGTGAATTTGAGCGCATTGCCGACCAGGTTGCGCACCACCTGCATGATGCGGTCCGGATCGCCGTGGACCATGGCCGGCACTTCCGAATCGACGCGCGCGGTAAGGCCCAGGCCCTTTTGCCGGGCCGAGAACTGGAAGGATTTCACGGTCCGGTCGATGGTGTCGCGCAGGTCGAAATCCACCGGCAAAAACTCCATCTTGCCGGCCTCGATCTTGGAGAAATCCAGGATGTCGTTGACGATGGCCAGAAGCGACCGCGAGGAATCGAGAATAAGCTCCAGGTGTTCCCGGAGTTCCGGCCGGGGATTTTGGGTCAGGGTCATCTGGGCCAGGCCGATGATGCCGGAAAGGGGGGTGCGGATCTCGTGGCTCATGTTGGCCAGAAAGCCGCTCTTGGCCTGGCTGGCCGCCTCGGCCTGCTGCCTGGCTTGCCTGAGCGCCTGCTCCCGGCTGCGATCCTTGATGTGGTTGAGCACCCCTTCGCCAAGAAGGGTCAGGCGGCGGATGTCATCCTCGCCGTACGAAGTCGGCTTGCCGGTCACGGCCAGCAGCAGCATGGTGTCGGCAGCCTCGTACATGGGCACGACCAGATGGTTGGGCCGGCCGTCGTCCTGGCTCGGCAGACGGTCGTCGCAGGCGCCGACCAGGGCGGGCGCGTCCTGGGCCTTGAAACTGCGGGTCTCCGGGGGCAGCCCGAAAGCGGCCAGGGCAGACCCCTCGGCCGCCAGGATGACAAAGCCGTCGCCATCCGGATCGGCCATGGCCGCCAGCCCGTCGCGGCTGTCGGTCAAGGCCACGGCCCGGGACAGGACGGCCTGTCCGAGCTCCGGAAAGTCGGCCTCGCGCATGCGGCTCAATTGCAGCAACGCCTCCAGGGCGTTGGCGTGCCGGGTGAGCAACTCGGCGTTTCGCCGCGACTCGGTCACGTCCAGTACGTGGGCGATGAAATGCAGCGGCTCCCCGGCCGCGTCCCGCACCAGCCGGGCCGATATCCGGGCCCAGATCTCGCTTCCCGAGCTGTGGCGGTAGCGTTTTTCGAACCGGAACTGCTCCTTGATCCCGGCCAGGGCCAGGGAGATGAAGCGCGGGCTGACGGCTTCCTCACCGGAATCGGCAAGATCATTGACGTTTTTCGTGAGGAACGTAGCCTCGTCGTAGCCGAAAAAGCGGCACAAGGCGGCGTTGACCCGCAGGAACCGGCCGTCCGTGGCGATGATGGACAGTCCTTCGTTGGCGTTTTCAAAGGCCAGCCGGAACAGCGCCTCGCTTTCCGCCAGGGCCGACTCGGCGCGCCGCCGCTCGGTGACGTCCTTGATGGCGGCCAGGGAGCGGACGAAGCGCCCGGACGCGTCGTATTCACCGACCGCCGAGAGCAATACCTCAAGCACCCGGCCATCCCGGGCCACCATTTGATAGGCTTTGTCCGTGACCCGGCCGTCCCGCAAAACAGCGGCAACGTCCTGGCCAGTTCGGCCTTGCCGGCCTCGGTGAAAAAATCGCCCAGATGCCGGCCGAGAACTTCCCCGGCCGCATAGCCAAGCGCTTTGAGCCACACGGCATTGACCGAAAGCAACCGGCCCTCGGCATCGATGGAATGGAGCATGACCGGAGCATGGTCATACAGGCTGCGTAGCGCTTCCACGGTCATCTCGACAGGGCCTGTCGACGTCTCCGCCATGTCCGACTCCTTTGCAACGACTGGTCAACCATCCGGCGGGGCTTGCCAATTCCGGTCCAAGTGCGCATTGTACCGGAGGTTGGCCGTCATGACAACGTGAACGAATATTCAGGTCGATGGCGTGCAACGCAACGACGTGCCCCGGCTCGTCCAACGATCGAGGACATCCGGACTGGCACGGCAAGGGGGAGAAACATGAAAAATACGCAATGCCTGATCATCGGCTCCGGGCCAGCCGGCCTGTCCGCCGCCATCTACACCGCCCGGGCCGGCATGACCACCGTGGTGGCCGGCTGCGAGCCCAAGATCGCCGGCGACTACGATATCGACAACTATTTCGGCTTCCCGGAAACCATCTCCGGGCGCGAGCTCATCGAGCGCGGCCTGCGCCAGGCCGAGCGCTTCAGCACGGAGATCGTCTGCCAGCGGGTGCTCACCGTGCACATGGTCGAGGACGGCTCGTTTCACGTCAAGACCGACAAGGACGAATTCGCGGCCCAGGCCGTGGTCATCGCCGCCGGCGTCAACCGGGTGCGCCCGGGCATCGCCAACATCGGCGACTACGAAGGCAAGGGCGTGTCGTATTGCGTGAGCTGCGACGGCTTCTTTTTCCGGGGACGCAAGGTCGTGGTGGTCGGCGAGGGCAACTACGCCGCCAACCAGGCCCTGGAACTGACCAATTTTACCTCCGACGTGGCCGTCTACACCCAGGGCAAGGCCCCGGCCATGGACGAATCCTTTGCCGCCGCCCTGAAAAAGGCCGGCATCATGGTGTCCACGGCCAAGATCGCCCGCCTGGTGGGCGAGCCGGCCATGACCGGCGCGGTGCTGGAAGACGGCACGGAAATCGCCGCCGAGGGCCTGTTCGTGGCCATGGGCCAGGCCTCGGCCCTGGATTTCGCCAAGACGCTTGGCGTGGCCACGCGCGGGGCCTTCATCGAGGCCGACCACGAGCAAAAGACCAATGTGCCCGGGGTGTTCGCTGCCGGAGATTGCGTGGGGCACTTCATGCAGATCAGCGTGGCCGTGGGCGAAGGCGCCAAGGCCGGCCGGGCAGCCATCGCCCACATCAAGGAGCGGGCCGGCAAAGCCGATTCCTGAGCCCGACCATGCCTTGACAGGACCATGCCGCGCGCTTTATAAATTGCAGTTCGCAACGCGGCATGGGCCTATAGCTCAGTTGGTAGAGCCACCGGCTCATAACCGGCAGGTCCCAGGTTCGAATCCTGGTGGGCCCACCACGACGAAGGATGCATGATCTATCCCGTCAAACCTTCCGATCCCGCCCTTTTCGCCCCCG
>JBKICS010000187.1:0-11353 GCA_046567015.1 Acidobacteriota bacterium
CCCCTCAAGGGTGAACGACGGCTTTCCGTCCTTCAGCCGAACAGATTGCCAAGCCTCTCCATGGCCCCCTTAACCCTTTCTTCCCGTTGGGGGGGCCGGGGGCCTCAGGCCCCCGGCCGCCGGAGGCCTCTCCCGTCTTCTCCTCCTCCGCTCAGGGCGTCAAGCGGTTGCGCTTGACCCAGCCCTCGATGGGGGAACCAGGCACGCGCACCATGACGAAGGGGCCTTCCCAAGCCATGATGCGCACCGGCGTACCTTGCGACAGCGTGGTGGTCGGCGGGCAGGCTTGGCCGGGGCAGGAGCGCAGGGTGACGTAGGGCCGGGCCACCTGTTTGATGTTGTGGTCATAGACCGGGGGCGGCGGCGGCGGGGCGTAGACCGGCGGCGGCACGTAACGCGGCGGCGGCACGGGCCGGCAGCCGCCCGGAGTCCAGACCATGCCCGGCGGGCAGGGCGGCTGGGCCTGTCCGGGGCTGGGCAGGGCGAGCAGGCCAAGGCACAGGGCCAGGCCGAGGAGACAGGCGATGGTGCGGTTCATGGCGTCATCCTTGTTCGTCGATGGTTAGCGCATGCTGTTGACCCGGGCCGTGCAGTTGACAAAAGCGGCGTTGCATTGGTTGTTGCACATGTCTCTGGCCTGGCCGTAGGTGCGGCGGTTGCAGTTCTGGGCGCAGTAGGCCTGGTGCTGGTTGCAGCGCATCAGCGCCTTGGCCTGGCGGTTCGGATGTTGTCCCTGCGGCGGGTAGCCGGGATAGGGCTGCTGCGGCTGGCCCGGGCCGGGGGTGACGACGACCGGGGGCACAACCGGCTGCTGCATGCCCGAATGCCTGCCCTGTGGCATGCCCGGGTACATGCCGGGCTGCATGCCCGGCTGGGTCATGGGTTGCTGGACGACGGGCGCCTTGGGCTGCTGGGGGGCGGGAACGCCGGTGGGCGGGGTCGTTCCCTGCATCTGCAGGCCGCCGGGGTTGCCGCCGGAGTACTGGCCCTGCCGCTGTCCCGTGGGCTTCCCCTGCTGCTGTCCCTGGGGCTGGCCCTGCTGCTGTCCTTGTATCTGCCCTTGGGGTTGCCCTTGCATCTGCCCCTGAGGCTGTCCTTGCTGCTGCCCCTGGGGCTGGCCTTGCATCTGCTTCTGGGGTTGTCCTTGTATCTGCCCCTGCTGCTGGTTTTGCGGTTGCCCTTGCATACCGCTATACGGGGGTTGCCCTTGCTGCTGGGCCAGGAGGGTGTTCTCGGCGGCCAGGCCAGAAGCCGGCAGGGCCAGGATGATCGCCAGGGCCAGGATGTGCGTGATATGGTTCATGTGGGTGTCCCTCCTTGGGGCACGGTGTGCATCGACAGGCAAAAGGCGATTGTCGCCTCATGCTGTATACTACAATTGGATTTGCCGAGGCAAGGGGGAGGACAAGGTGGGGAATGCAGCCCTGGAAAATGCCCTGGACAAGGCGGCCGCCTTGCTGCGCCGGGCGGGAACGGTCATGGCCCTGACCGGTGCCGGGGTGTCGGTGGCCAGCGGCATACCGGATTTTCGCAGTCCCGGCGGGCTGTGGGAGCGCCACGATCCCATGGCCGTGGCCACGGCCGAGGCGCTGGCCCGGGAGCCGGACCGGGTCTGGACGTTTTTGCGCGAGGTGTTGGCCATGGTGGACGCGGCCCGGCCCAATCCGGCCCATTTCGCCCTGGCCCGGCTGGAGGCGGCGGGCCGGCTGACCGGCGTCGTCACCCAGAATATCGACGGGCTGCACCAGGCGGCCGGCTCACGCAACGTGGTGGAATTTCACGGCGGCGTGGGGCATTTCAGCTGCATGGGCTGTGGCGGCGAGCACGACTCGGCCCTGGCCCGGCGGCTCGCAACGGCCGACCTTCCCTGGCGTTGCGAAGCCTGCGGCGGGGTGGTACGTCCGGACATTGTGTTTTTTGGCGAAGCCATACCACTTGACGCTCTGCATAAAAGCGGTCAATTGGCCTTGGCCGCCGACGTGATCCTGGTGGTCGGAACATCGGGGGAGGTCGCCCCGGCCAATTTCTTCCCCAGGGAAGTGAAGGCCAGGGGCGGGGGTGTTGTGGAAATCAATCTTACGGAAAGCGCCTACAAGGGCCTGGCCGACGTCAGCATTCTCGCGCCGGCGCAGATTGCCCTGCCAGCCTTGGCCGCGCGCGTGCTTTCCTAACCAGCTACAGTTTTTCCCACAGGTGGGTCGCAATGGACGCGCTTACGCCGCATGGCGGCTTATGGGCCATGATGGCCAGCGCCACGCCGACGGTCATATTCGTCTTGTGTGTGCTGGCATTCATGTCCCTTGGTTGCTGGAGCATCATTTTCATCAAGTTTTTCACCCTTACCGCCGCCAAGCGCGACACGGCCCGGGACTACGAGCGTTTCCAGGAAGCCGACAATCTGCGCGCGGCCATGCAGGCCCTGGGCCAGTCCCGCCATTCCCCGGCCTTTTCCGTCGGGCGCATGGCCTTTGAGGAACTGGTGCGCATGGAGCAGGCCGACCTCGATCCGGCGGAAAAGGGCCATATCGCCATGGACAACATCCGCCGGGTGTTGCGCCAGGGCGTGACGGTTGAACTGTCCAAGCTCTCGAAGTCGCTGCCGTTTTTGGCGACGACCGCCAACGCCACGCCCTTTATCGGCCTTTTTGGCACGGTCTGGGGCATCATGAACTCGTTTCACTCCATCGGCCTGCAGCAGTCCGCCGCCCTGGCCGCCGTCGCCCCGGGCATCTCCGAGGCCCTGGTGGCCACGGCCATTGGCCTGGCCGTCGCCATCCCGGCGGTTCTGGCCTACAACTATTTCCTGGGGTTCGTGACGGCCATCGAAAACGAACTGGTCAATTTCGCCGGGGCGTTTCTGAACCGCATCCAGCGCGAGGTCAGCTGGACGCCGCGGGAAACCGGCCACGCCGCGCCGGCCGGCGCGCGTCGACCGGCCGCTCCCGAGGGGTTCTAGGCCATGGGCATGCAGACCGGCGGCAAGGGGCGGTATCTGGCCGACGTCAACGTCACGCCCTTCGTGGACGTGATGCTCGTGCTGCTGATCATCTTCATGGTCACCGCGCCCATGATGACCCAGGGCCTGGAAGTCGATCTGCCCCAAACCCGGGCCGTCAGCGTCCTGCCCAAGGAAAACGACAGCCTGGTCATGACCATCAAGGCCGACGGATCGCTCTATCTGGACAAGTACCAGGTGGACTACCCCGACCTGGAGGGCCAGATCAAACGGCTGGTGACGGATCAGAAAAAGCAGCTTTTCCTGCGGGCCGACCAGTCCGTGGCCTACGGCACGGTGGTCAAGGTCATGGGCGTCATCAAGGCTGCCGGCGTGGACAAGCTCGGCGTCGTGGCCGAGGATGAAAAGACCGCCAAAGCCGCTGCCGCCGCCGTCGGCGCTGCCGCCAAAAAGAAATAGGCACGGCCGGAACCTTCCTTTCCGCCCGCGTCCAATCGAGAGCATCATGCGCGTCCTTGGCTGGATATTTTCCATTTTTCTCCACTTGACCGTGGTATTGGCGAGTCTGCTCTTCGTCAATATCGAGCCGGTCAAGTTCCAGCTCAACGTGCCGGTCTACGAGGTCGATCTCGTCTCCCTGGCCCCGCCCGGCCTGCCGCCCGGCGAGGCCGGCCTGCCCCCCGGCCCCAAGGGTTCCGGCGACCGTCTGGAACCCGGGCCGCCGGAACCGGCCGGCGGTCCCGGCGAGGCGGCCCAGGCCGTCGAGGAGCTGCCCGAACCGGCCCAGGCCCCGGCCACACCGGCCAAGCCGATCCCGCCCGAGCCGGTGGCGGCCGTGCCGGAACCGCCCCAGCCCAAGCATACCGAGCCCGAGCCCAAAAAGCCCGAACCCAAGCCCGAACCGGAGCCCAAGGCCAAGCCCATTCCCACGGAACAGGCCAAGCCCGAGCCGAAATTCGAGCCCAAACCGGATTTCAAGAAGATCGAGGAAGCCACGCGCAAGGCCGAGGAGGCCCGCAAGCTCGAAGAGGCCAAGAAGGTCGAGGAAGCCAAGAAGGTCGAGGAGGCCAAGAAAAAGGCCGAAGAGACCAAGAAGGCCGAGGAAGCGAAAAAGAAGGCCGACGAAGCCAAGAAAAAGGTTGACGAGGCCAAGAAGGTCGAAGAGGCCAAGAAGGCCGAGGAAGCGAAAAAGGCCGAGGACGCCAAGAAGGCCGCCGAGGCCAAGGCCGCGGCCGACGCCAAGGCTGCCGCCGACGCCAAGGCCGCGGCGGACGCCAAGGCCGCCAAGGATACCCTGGCCCAGGCCCTCAAGGACGCCAAGTCCAAGGCCGGCTCGGGCGGCGGTTCCGGCCCGGGCCAGGGGCCGGGCAAGGGCGAGGCCGGGGGCGATCCCATCGCCAAGGCCCTGGCCGACGCCAAGCGCGCGGCCGGCGGCGGCGGCGGCGGCACGCCCGGCGGCACCCCCGGCGGCGGTGGCGGCGGCGGCGTGACCATGGGGGTCTACGGCCAGATCGTCAACCGCGAGGTGAAAAAGAACTGGCGCTTCCCCCAGACCGGGCTCAAGCAGGTCCTGACGGCCATCGTCGAGGTGCATATCGACCCCAGCGGCCGCATCCTCAACTATCGGCTGGTGCAGCCCTCGGGCCAGGCCAATTTCGACGCTTCCACGGTCAAGTCCGTGGCCGAGACCGAGACCCTGCCGCCGCCGCCGGCTGGCCTAGGCGTCTTGCAACTGCGGTTTTCGTCCCAGGAACTGGGGCGTTGATCATTTCTCACGATTTCGGCCCCGGCAATTGCGCCCGGGGCCGGATCGGGCTATGAGCGTTTTCATGGTGTGGCAGACCGCCAGGAGACGCGAGCCTGCTCGCGTCAGCCTGACGGGCCGGGACGCCGTTTCCTGCCGGATGCGCCGCAGGGTCGCGCGCCGTAACCTCCAAGCTTTTTCAGGGACTTCAGGCAATGACCACGCGTAAGCAGACGTTTTTGACCGGTTTTTGGAGCACGGCCCTGGCCGTCCTCCTGTGCCTTACGGCCGTTTCGGCCCGGGCCCAGGCCCAGTCCTCCCTGGCCGTGGATATCCAGGGGCCGGGGCAGGCCAAGATGAACCTGGTCATGGCCCGGCCCTTTGCCGGCGGCGGCCAGCTCACTCCGGCCGACAAGCTCCAGGATCTCATCAACAAGGATCTGCAGTTCCTGCCCTTCCTGCAGCTCGTGCCCCCGTCCAACGTGCCGGGGCAGATCGGCGGGGCCACCGCCGACCAGATCGACTTCAAGCCCTTTAGCCTGGCCAAGGTCGACGTGCTCGTCACCGCCAACTGGACGCCCGGCGGCAACCTCGGCAACGTCGAGCTGCGGGCTTTCGAGGTCTATTCGCAAAAAGTGCTGGTGGGCAAGGGCTACGACGGCGTCACCGACGCCCAGTTGCCCGACATCGCCGACCGCTTCTGCATGGAACTCATGCAGGCGCTCACCGGCCAGGGCGGCTTTTTCAATTCCCAGATCGCCTTCGTCAAACCGAGCTCCGGCAAGGGCACCGACATCTGGACCGTGCGCCCCACCGGCCGGGGGCTGACCCGGGTGACCAGCTACAACGAGTTGGGCATGGCCGTGAGCCCCAGCTGGTCCTTTGACGGCCGGCGCATCGTCTTTACGCTGATCGGTTCGCGCGGCCACTATCTTGGCGTGTGGTCCGGCGGCGGCAAGCCGCAGGTCTACACCCTGCCCTCCACCAACGTGGTCAGCCCGCACTTCATGCCGGGCGGATCGGTGGCCGTGAGCCTGACCATCCACGGCAAGGCCGACATTTACCAGCTCGGCGGATCCTTCCAGCCGGGAGCGCCTCTCGTCTCCGGGGCCGGCATCAACGTGTCCCCGACCTTCGACGCCTCGGGGCGCACCATGGCCTACGTCTCGGACGGGACCGGCAGCCCCAATATTTATGTCAAAGATGTAAGCGGCGGCTCGGGCCGGCGGGTCACCACCTCGGGCTACAACACCAATCCGAGCTTGAGCCCCGACGGCAAGCTCATCGCCTTCACCAAGCAGCTCGGCAGCGCCCAGAAGGTCTTCGTGCTGGACCTGAGCACCGGCCAGGAGCAGCAGGTGACCTCGGGCGGCGGGTCGGACGAGAACCCGTCCTTCTCGCCGGACGGCTATTTCATTGCCTTTTCGTCCACCCGCAGCGGCGGCAAGAAGATTTTCGTCACCACCCGGCACGGCGCGCCTCCGGTGATGATTCCCACCGGCGACGGGGCCGCTTCCATGCCGAGCTGGGGGCCGCTGCCGCAGTAGCGTCGACCTGACGACGGCCCCCAGAAGATAAGGGTGCGCCCGGTGTGTCCTTTTCGGAGCTGGGCAATGGTGTCAGTAGGTTGCGATAAAATGCGCAACTCCCCGGAACCCCCGCCAATTCCCTGTTGCAATTTATAGCAGGAGGCGTAATTGGGGGCCGGTTCCGGTGGAGCTTCGCCAGCCCCGGCCGGCAACAGCCCAAGGGCAAAGCCCTTTGGTTTTTTCAAAGCCCTGGTGGGCAACGTGAGGAGGAAGGAAATTATGATTCGCTCGAAAATGATGGTGTTGGCTTTGATGGTCCTGATGCTTTCCCTGGCCGGTTTCGGTTGCGCCAAGAAGGCCGGCGGCCCCGGCGACGGTTCCGGCACGAGCTGGGAAGAGCAGGAACGGGCTCGTCTGGAGCAGGAGCGCGCCCTGCGCGAGAAGCTTGGCGCCGCTTCCAACGAACTGGCCCAGATGATCCACTTCGCCCTGGACAGCTCCAACCTGTCCCCCGAGTCGCGGCAGATCCTGACCCGCAAGGCCGAGATCATGCGCCAGTACCCCCAGATCAAACTGATCGTCGAGGGCAACTGCGACCAGCGCGGCACGGCTGAGTACAACCTGGCCCTCGGCGAACGCCGCGCCCAGGCTGCCGCCCAGTACCTGGCCAACCTCGGCATCGGCGCCGACCGCCTGTCCACGGTCAGCTACGGCAAGGAACGTCCCCTGGATCCGGGCACCGGCGAAGCCGCCTGGGCCAAGAACCGTCGCGACGAATTCCGCGCCACCTACTAGGCAAGCTTTCGCAACGGCAACACGAACGGCCGCCGGGGGTTCCCGGCGGCCGTTTTTTTGTGGGGAGCAGGGCATCTCCGGGCAGCGGCGGCGAGGAACCAGCGAGGTGACCCACGTTGCGGGAGTCCGGAGGGCAACGCCCTGTGGCCGCCGGAGCAACGGTGACTCTCGTCAAACGCAAACTGCCAAACAGCCGCGATCCACAACCGACCAGCCTGCCGCCCCCGCCAAGCCCCCCTTTATAAACTTCTTCCCGTCGGGGGGTCCGGGGGCCTCAGGCCCCCGGCCGCCGGAGGCATCTTTTCTCTCCGTCCCCGGCCGCCGGAGGCCCTTCCCCTCCTGATTCCTTCCGCTCCATAGCCCTGTCAGGGCCGTTTTTCGGCCGTGCGCAGGCGCTTGACCGTCAGTTCGTAATTGTCCTTAAACAGCGTGTCCCCGGGATTGCAGCGCAAGGCCCGCTCGAAATAGGGCAGGGCTTCCGGGATGCGGCCCTGCTTATGCAGGGTCAGCCCCAGGTTGTTGTAGGCGGCGCAGAAATTCGGGCACCGGCTGACCACCGTCTTGTAGCCCTCTGCCGCGCCGGCCAGATCGCCGCCGCCGCGCCGGGATTCGGCGGTCGCAAAAGTGGCGGCGCACTGGGCGGCCGCGTCGCCGGCCGGTTCTGGCGGCGACGCCAGGCGTTGGCGGGTCAGGGCGGCGTTGTCGCGGTACAGTGCTTCGGACGGGGCGCATTTGACCGCCTCGTCGAACCAGGGCAGGGATTCGGCGGCGTAGCCCAGGGTCAGAAGCGAGGAGCCGACGTTGTTGTAGGCCGGGCAGGTGTCCGGGCACAGGGTGAGCAGGGCCTGGTAGTCGCGGATGGCCCCGCCATGGTCGCCGCCGGCCCGCTTGGCCGCGGCCTGCGTGCCCAGGGTTTCGCAGCGCCCGGCCCGGTCGGCGTCGATCCCGGCGGTTGCGCCGCGCTGGTCCTGTTCGCGCTTGGCGGCGGCATGCCCCAGCCGGCCGGCGTCGATGCGCCGCTTGAGATCCCGGGCCTTGCCGGCCAGGGACGGGGGCAGGGGACCGGACTCCCGGGCGGCGTCGAGGAGCCGGCCGGCGGCGTCGAACTGCTTGGCCTCGGCCAGCCGTTCGGCCTGGGCCAGGGAGCCGGCCAGCTCCGCCTCGGCGCGGCTTTGTTGGGCCAGCACCTGCTGGCGCAACGGACCGACCTGCGGCAGCCGGGCATGAATTTTTTCGGCTTCGGCCAGGGCGGCCAGGGCCAGATCGTAGCGGCGGCCGGCCAGGAACTCCTTGGCCCGGGCCAGGGCGTCGGCCACGGCGTCCCGGGCTCGGGCCAGACGGTCGCGCCGCGCGGCCAGGGCCGCATCGTCGGGAGTAAGGGCCAGCATGTCGTTTGTCGCCAGGAGCGCGCCGTCGAGGTCGCCGGCCGCGTTCCGCTTGTCGGCCTCGGCGGCCAGGGCGGCCAGACGCTGGTCCCGGCCGGCCCGATGGGCGGCGGCTTCCTGCAGTTCGGCCAGGCGCGGATGCCGGGGGTTGATCCTGGCCGCTTCGGCCAGGGCGCTTTTGGCCTCGTCGAGCTTGCCCCGGGTCAGGGCGGCGGCGGCCCGTTCCTCGGTCCGGACCAGGCTGTCGCGGGCCTGGGCCAGGTTCTTGCGCGCCTGCCCGGCCCCTTGGTGTTCGGGGTCCAGGGCGGCGGCCTCCGTGGCCGTGGCCAGGGCGGCGTCGGCGTCGCCGGCGTTCCACTGGTCCCGGGCCCGGGCGAGGCGTTCGTCCAGACTCCAGGCGCGTTTCTTGCGGGCGGCGATGGCCGCTTCCAGTTCGGCCACGGCCCCGAAGCGGGGATTGACGGCCCTGGCTTCGGTCAGGGCCTTGGCCGCGCTGTCGAAACGCTTGCCGGCCAGCAGCGCGGCGGATTGCTTGAGCGCGGCGATGAGCCGGTTGCGTGCGGCCACGAGCCGTTCCCGCTCGGCCTTGGCCCCGGCATGGGCCGGGTCGAGTTCCAGGGCCTTGGCGGCGAGCCCCAGGGCTTCCTCCACCGCGCCGGCTTCCCATTTGTCCCTGGCCTGGGCCAGCAGCGTGCCGAGGCGGACCAGGGTGTCCTGGCGGGCCGTCACGGACTGGCGCGCCGCCGCGATGGCGCCGGCCTTGGCATTGATCTTGGACGCGGCGTCGAGCATGGCCGTGGCTTCGTCGAAATCGTCGGCGGCCAGGGCTGCCTTGGCCCGAGCCAGATGGTCGTCCAGGCGGCCCTTGTCGCGCAGCAGGCGCTCCAGGACGGCGACCCCAGCCGGATCCCTGGGGCTTCGGCGCACGGCCTGTCCGGCGGCCTGGACCGCCCGATCCGGGTCGCCCTCGGCCCAGGCCTGCCCGGCCTCGCGCACGAGGCGGTCGACTTCCCGGGCATGCGCGGCGGCAGCGTCGAGGTCGGCCTGGGACACGGCCACGTCAAAGGCCCCCTGGCCACGGCCAAGGACCAACCCCCGGGCGTCGCGGACCTCCACCGACACCGGACAGGGGCCGGTTTCCCGGCGCGAGGCCGCGATCTCGCGGGCATTTGCCTCGCCCGCCGCCCGGGCTCCCGGGCACAGCGACCAGGCATAGGCCAGGGGCGGATGGGGCGGCGCGGGCGCGACCTGGGCCCGAAGCCCCACCGTCTGGCCCACGGCGACGCCGTCTGCCGCGACCGGCCCTTCGCCGTCGCGCCAGACCATGGCCGGCGCTTCGAGCAGGCCCCGGTTGTCCACGGCCACGCCGTAAGTCCTGACCGGGACTTCGGCCGCGGCCGAACCCAGGGGGGCGCTCGACGCGTCGCCAGCGGTGGCCAAAGCCGTCACCGTGACGGACACCGGCCTGGCCTCGGTCGGGTAAAACGTCAGGCTGCGCTCGCCCACCCGTACGAGCCTCGCCTGGCCGGGCAGGGGATCCCAGCGAAATTCCACCCCGTCGTGGATCGGGAAGTCCCGGATGGCCACGGTGACTTCCTCGCCGACCAGGGGCGCGGCCGGGGACACGGACAGGCCGAAGCCAGGCGGGGCAATGTCCAGGACCACCGGGTCGGACACGGCGGCCAGGCCGGCCGACGGCCCGGATTTGGGCACGACCTCCACCCAGACCCGCTGACGGCCCGGCCGGGTGAAGACGACGGTGTTGGTGAAGGGGCCGGCGGCCTCCAGGAATTTGACGCCCGGGTCGGCCCGCCAACGGCACTCGTAGGCCTCCCGGGACAGTTCCGTTTCGCCGCGCGAGAGGCGGGCCTCGAAGGAAGCCGCGCCGCCCACCCGGGGCGTGCCTTCGGCCGGGGCGGTTTTGCGGAGCGCCACCCGCAGTCCCTGGCCGTCCTTGGCGGACGTCGCGGCCGGAGCGGTGGCAGGGGCGGGGGTCAGGGGCGCATCCGGCAGACCCGGGCCACGGACGGCGGCCTGGGCCGGATCGGCCGCCCGGCTGTCGGCCGGGAGCAGGACGGCCAAGAACAGCGCGAGGCCAAGACAGGGCAGGTGCGGCGCCATGGCTCGTAACAGACCTATATGGCTCTTGATTTTTTTCACGGCGAAGCTTTTCCTGGGTTTTCCGGGCACGATGCAGCAATCGTTCCAGGAAAAAATGGCCGCCCCCTAACGCCCCGGCCGAAGCGGCCGATGAGACCGGGCAAGGAGGCCGCCATGAAATCACCCAACGCCGCCGCCGCCGTCAACGCCCTGCCCATTCTGGACATCCATTGCCCCGAACACGTGGCCAGGATCGGCGAGGCCTATTGTCAGGAGCGCCGCGCGGTCCTGGCGGCCCTTACCAAGCTCGAAACCATGGGCTATGCCGAGCCGCGCCAACGGGAGCGCATGGTCCTGGCCACCATGGAGCCCATGCCCGGCCACGAACTCATGGCCCGCGCCCCGCGCGAGGTGCTCAAGCTGCGGACGGCGCTCTATCTGGTGTCCTGCCACGAGCACCGGCGCAATTGACCGGCCTGCGGTCAGGGCTTTTCGAAGGAGTGGGCTGAGCGTACCGCCGCGACGGACAGGGACGCGCGGCTGCGGGGCGCGCCCGGGCCTTTACTTCGGCCCTGGCATGCTTATCTCTAAGATACAAGGGGATTGGTTCCCCTCAACATATGGCGAGAACCCAAGCGGAGGGGTGAGCGAAATAAACGGATGCAACCATACTTGGCGCATTGAGGCGCCGCTGGCAGAGATTCGCCAGGCGTATGAAGAAAAGAGTTCCTGAAGCCAAGCTTCAGAACCGGCTGTGTAAGCAGCTCCCGCGCCGACGGCGAATCTCTTTTTTGTGCCGTGGCGGGGGATGCGAGGCCAAGGGCGGGTGTTGCCTCGGTCCCGC
>JBKICS010000188.1:0-4826 GCA_046567015.1 Acidobacteriota bacterium
CCCGCCAGGGCCAATAACCCTATAAAAACTTCTCCAAATGCAGGGGTCCGGGGGGATCATCCCCCCGGCCGCCGGAGGCATTCTTCCTGCTTCACCGCCTACTGCCCAAGTCCCAGATCGCGCAGAAACGACGGGTCGTCGGTCCAGTCGCGGCGCACCTTGACCCACAGCTCCAGGAACACTTGGCCGCCGAGCATCTCCTCGATGTCGGCCCGGGCCTTCTGGCCCACGTCCTTTAAGCGTTCGCCGCCCTTGCCGATGACCATGGGCTTGTGGCTTTCCCGGGCCACGTGGATGGCGGCGCGGATCTTGGTCAGTCCGGGCTTGGACTTCTCGTCCCAGTCCTCGATGGTCACGGCCATGGAGTAGGGCAGTTCCTCGCCGAGGGCCAGAAAGAGCTTCTCGCGCACGATCTCCGAGGCCAAAAAGCGCACCGGCGCGGTGGACACCTCGTCGGGGTCGAACTGGTGCGGCGCTTGCGGCAGCCGCGACAGGAGGGCCTTGAGTAACTCGTCCACGCCAACGCCGGTGAGCGCGCTTATGGGGAAGAGTTCGGCCGCCGGCAGGGCTTCGGCAATGGCCTCCAGCACCGGCAGCAGCTTGACCTTTTCGCGCACCACATCGACCTTGTTAAGGGCCACCAGGACCGGCAGCCGGCCGTCGCCCACGGCCTTGACGACCGGTTTGAGATCCGGGGCCAGCCCGTCGATGCGTCGGGCGTACTGGGCCGCGTCCAGCATGAGCATGACCACGTCGGCCTGGGCCAGGGCGGCGTAGGCCGAGCGCATGAGCAGCGGGGCGATGCCGCGTTTCTGGCGGTGCAGGCCCGGGGTATCGAGGAAGACGGCCTGGACGTCGCCCTGGGTGATGATGCCGCTGATGGAGTTGCGGGTGGTTTGCGGCTTGGGCGAGACGATGGAAATTTTTTGGCCGATAAGGCGGTTGAGCAGGGTGGATTTGCCGGCGTTGGTGGGGCCGAGCATGACCACATGACCGAAGCGTTGCACGTTTTCCAAAGAAAGCTCCGAGGCGGCCGGAGAGGGGGCCGCAATTTCATCATTTTTAAAAAGTCATACCGGAAAGCCTCGTAGGGGAGTATCCCGGCCTGGGGCAAACGGCAACCCTTGCCTTGTACCCCTGGGGTGGCTATAGCACGCCTGCCATGGGAAAGGACTTAATCATCGTCGAGTCGCCGGCCAAGGTAAAGACCATCAAGAAGTTCCTCGGCAATGCCTATGCCGTGGAAGCTTCGGTTGGTCACGTGCGCGATCTGCCCTCGAAAAAACTCGGGGTGGATGAAAAAGACGACTTCGCGCCGCAATATCAAATCATTCCAGGCAAGCAGAAGGTGGTTTCCAAGCTCAAGGAAGCCGCTGCCTCGGCGTCGAAGATTTATCTCGCGCCCGACCCCGACCGCGAAGGGGAAGCCATCGCCTGGCACGTGGCCGAGATATTAAAGGATGCCGACGTCCCCATCTGCCGCATCCAGTTTAACGAAATCACCGCCAAGGCCGTGCGCGAAGCCCTTTCCCATCCGCGCGAAATAAACGAAAAGCTTTTTTTGTCGCAGCAGGCCCGGCGCATCCTGGATCGGCTCGTGGGCTACAAGGTGTCGCCCATCCTGTGGCAGAAGGTCAAAAGCGGCATCTCGGCCGGTCGCGTCCAATCCGTGGCCCTGCGGCTGGTGGTTGACCGGGAAAAGGAACGTCGGGCCTTCGTGCCGGTGGAGTACTGGAATTTCAAGGCCAAGCTCGCCGGCGACGGGCCGCCGGAGTTCGAGGCCGAGCTGGCCAAGTACAAGGGCAAGAAGGTCGAGATCGGCAGCGCCGAGGCGGCTGCCGAAGCCGAGGCGGCCATCACCGGCCAGCCCTTCCTCGTTGCCACCGTGACCGAGAAAGAACGCAAGAAGTCGCCGCCGCCGCCGTTTATCACCTCGACCCTGCAGCAGGCCGCCAACCAGCGCCTGGGCTATTCCGCCAAGCGCACCATGGGCGCGGCCCAGAAGCTCTACGAGGGCCTGGAACTGGGCGAGAAGGGCACGGTGGCGCTCATCACGTATATGCGTACCGATTCCACGCGCATCGCCGACGAGGCCCGGGACGCGGCCAGGGAATTTATCACCGCGACCCTTGGCCCGGACTACTATCCGGAGAAAGCGCGCCATTTCAAATCCAAGGCCGGCTCCCAGGACGCCCACGAAGCCATCCGGCCCATCGACGTCTCCCTGACGCCAAACGACGTCAAGCTGCTGTTGCCCAAGGATCTTTTTACGCTCTATAAGCTCATATGGGAGCGCTTTGTCGCCTCGCAGATGAGCGAGGCGCGCTTCTGGGACACGGCCGTGGACATCGCGGCCGGACCGGGCCTTTTTAAGGCCAAGGGCCAGCGGCTCATCTTCCCGGGCTATTTGAAGGTCTACGGCCAGGAAGCGGGTGATGAGGCCAAATCCCTGCCCAAGCTCGTCAAGGACCAGGAATTGACCCTTCTGGAGCTCAAAAAGGAGCAGAAGTTCACCCAGCCGCCGCCGCGCTACTCCGAAGCGTCGCTGGTGCGCGAACTGGAAGAGAAGGGCATCGGCCGCCCCTCGACCTATGCCGCCATCATCTCCACGCTCATCGACCGCGACTATGCCCGGCTGGAGGAGAAGCACTTCGTGCCCTCCGAACTTGGCGAGACGGTCTCGGATCTGCTAGCCGAGCATTTCGTCAAGATCATGGACGTGGGCTTTACCGCCGGCATGGAAGAGGCGCTCGACGCCGTGGCCGAGGGCCGGGCCGACTGGGTCACGCTGCTCAAGGATTTCACCGAGGATTTCTATCCGACCCTGGTCAAGGCCGGCAAGGACATGGCCAAGGTCAAGGCCGGCAAGGAAACCGACGTCGTGTGCGAGCTGTGCGGCAAGCCCATGGTCATCCGCTTCGGCAAGGCCGGCGAGTTCCTGGGCTGCTCAGGCTATCCCGACTGCAAGAACACCAAGGAGTTCGACCGGGCCGCCGACGGCGCGGTCATCCCGCGCGAGCGCAAGGCCGAGGAAGTGGCCTCGGTCGGGGCCTGCCCCACCTGCGGCAAGGACCTGGTGGTGAAAAAGTCCCGCACCGGCAGCCGGTTCATTGCCTGCACCGGCTGGCCGGACTGCAAATACACCAAGCCGCTCTCAACCGGCGTCCCCTGCCCGCGCGAAGGGTGCTCCGGCACGCTGGTCGAAAAAAGCTCCAAACGCGGCAAGGTGTTTTACGCCTGCGACGCCTATCCCCAATGCGACTTCGCGGTCTGGGACTGGCCCATAAACGAGCCCTGCCCGCAGTGCGATTCCAAGATATTGGTACGCAAAAAGACCCGCGACGGCGAACTGATCACTTGCCCCAACAAGAGCTGCCGCTACAAGCGCAGCCTGGGGAGCAAGAAGGACGAGGGCGACGGCGAGGAATAGGCGAAGGGTAAGCGAGAAGACGAGAGAAGGCGGAAGAGGCCTCCGGCGGCCGGGAGGATGATCCCCCCGGACCCCTCGAAAGGGGGAGGTTGGGGGAGTGAAGGCGGTTTCGATGTCGGTAGGCGGCGTCGGAGCCGCCTTTGTGGTTTGGGGATATGGACGGGCTCCTTAGACAGCCTGCCAGAGGATGCGGACGCCGACAAAAATGAGGGCCAAGGCCAGGGAATTGATGATCCAGGGGCCGTGAAAGCGGTTGGAGAGGTGCGCCCCGACCTGGGCCCCGACCATGACCCCCAGGGCCAGATAGATGGTGCGGTGCACGCCATGGCTGAAAACGCCCGTGAATACGTGCACCAACGTCCCGGCCAGGGCCATGATGGCCAGGATCATGTGCGAGGTGGCCGTGGCCACGTGGACCGGGAAATTGAGGAGATACACCAGGGCCGGCACGTGGATGATGCCCCCGCCGATGCCCAGGAAACTGGAGAGGAAACCGACGCACAGGCTCAGGACGACGCCTGTGCGCAGCCTGAAGGCATATTCGTAGACCGCGCCGCTGTGGTCCGTGATGCGGCGTCGGGTCAAGCCTGAACCGGCGGGGTGTCGCGCGGTATCGGCCGCCGTGCTGCGCACCAGCAAATAGATCGCGCCCGCGGTCAGCAGCACGCCGAAGATGCCGTCGAAGACCTGGCGCGGCACCAGCGTGGTGGACAAGGCTCCCAGGACCGCGCCGGGGACGGCCGCGGCCGCGAAGGCCAAGGCCGAGCGGTAGTCGATGCGCCCCATGCGGGCGTAGGCCTCGGAGCCGGAGGCGGCGTTGAAAAAGACCACGGCCAGGGAGATGCTGGTCAGCAAGGCCGGGGAATCGTTGGGGTAGAGCAGGAGCAGGATGGGCATGAGGACAAAGCCGCCGCCCGCGCCGATCAGCGTGCCGTAGGCGCCGACGCCAAGACCGAGCAGGATAAATCCCACGGCAAAGGTGAAGTCATGCATGCCGAGCCTCGACAGGGGGTTCAGGTTGCGCCGGGCGGCCGGGGTCGGGCCATGCACGCTGCATGCCGGCCCCTGCCGCGCCGGCGCAGCTGGCGTAAGCATAGACCAGAGGCTGCGCCAGCGGAAGCAGGAAAGAGCCTGCCGTTGTGTCCATACAGCCGGGCTCCAATGATACTTTGGGAGACTGGGGCGAATCCGGCCAGGTGTCGCCAAGGCGGACATGGCTTCCTGCGTTCTCTGGGATTCCTTCCCCGCTGATCACCGACGCAGAACCAATGGTTTTCGAGCTGTTCACTCGAATCGGAGTGACCGTCTGACAGCATGCTTTGACATCAAAAACGGGCCGCCTCTTCCAAGGCGACCCGCTTCATGTCTTACTATACCAGGGGTCCGGGGGGATGAT
>JBKICS010000189.1:0-5658 GCA_046567015.1 Acidobacteriota bacterium
GTCCGACCTGACCGGCGCGGCCTCCCTGGCCGGTTTGCGCCTGACCGGCGCGGCCTCCCTGGCGGCCGACATCGCCTCGGACACCGCCGGCACGGGCACGGCCAAGCTCTCCCTGGACCTGACCCGCCTGGCCGCCCCGGCCCCGGACGACACGGCGGCCACGGCTCTGGCCGCCCTGCTCGGCCAAACCCCGAACCTGTCCGCCGCGGCCGCCTTTTCCCCGGCCGGGCTGACCCTGTCCGAGCTGGCCCTGGCCGGCAAGGGCGTTACGCTTACCGGTTCCGGCCGTTTCGAGGCCGCCCCCGGGAACCTTTCCGCCAAGGCCTCCCTCAAGGCCGCCGACTTGACCCTGCTGGCCCCGGCCCTGGGCCAGCCTTGCGCCGGTTCCCTGGAGCTTTCGGTCGATCTCTCCGGCACGGCCGCCGCGCCGCGTCTGGCCGCCAAGGCGACCACCGCGCGCGTGCGCCTGGGCGATCTGGCCCTGACCGGAGCCGACCTCGACCTGACCATGGCCGACGCCGCCGAACGCCCGTCCGGCAAGCTCGCCTTGACCGCCCGGCGCGACGGCGAATCGGCCCGTCTGGAAACGGACTACGCCCTGGCCGGCAACCGCCTCGGCCTGCGCGGCCTCAAGCTCGCCGCCCCGGACGCCGCCTTTGCCGGCGAGGCCGACATCGACACGGCAACCGGCCGGGTGGCCGGGAAGCTGTCCGGCAACGCCGCCAATCTGGCCGGCCTGGGCCGGTTTTCCGGCCTGCCCCTGGCCGGCAGCCTCAAGCTTTCCGCCATGGCCGCCGTTCCCAAGGGGGCCGGCCAGTCCCTGACCCTGGAGCTGGCCGCCGCCGACCTGCGTCTGCCGGGTCTGACCGCCGGGAGCCTCGCCGTGACCGCCAACTGCGACGACCTGACCGGCCAGCCCCGGGGCAAGGCCAGCCTGGCCGGCAAGGCCCTGGAGGCCGGCGGCGCGTCCCTGGCCAGCCTCACTCTCACCGCTTCCGGCGACGGCCGCGCCCTGACCCTGGCCACCGAAGCCAAGGGCCGCATCGGCGGCCGGATGGACCTGGACCTGGCCGCCCGAGCCGCCCTGGCCCCGGCCGAATCCGGCCGCCGGCGACTGACCGTGCAAACCCTGGCCGGCAGCCTGCAAAACCGCAAATTTGCCCTATCCGCCCCGGCCGCCCTGACCTTCGGCAGCGGCGCGTACCGCCTGGACGGCCTGTCCCTGGCCTTCGACAAGGCCCGAATCACCGCCTCCGGCGGCTTGTCGCCAAACGAGGCCAGCGGCAAGGCCAGCGTGGACAACGTCCCCCTGCCCCTGCTCGCCCTGTTCGGCGTGGCCGGCATCGACGGCACGGCCGGCCTGACCGCCAGCCTGTCCGGCTCCCCGGCCCGGCCCCAGCTCACCGCCGAAGCCACTCTGGCCGGGGTGCGCCTGGCCGCGGAAAAAGGCGAGGGCCTGCCGTCCCTGGGCGTTCGGGCCAAGGCCGTGTTGAGCGGCGCGCATCTGGATTTTTCGGCCGCCGTATCCAGCAAGGGCAAGGCCGAGGCCGTCACCGTCAAGGCCGACCTTCCCCTGCGCCTGTCCCTGGTCCCGTTCGCCTTCGATATGCCGCCAAACGGCGCGCTCTCCGGCCAGGTCCGGGCCGACGCCGATCTGGCCGATCTGGCCACCGTGCTGGCCCGCGTCAACACCCGCCTCGCCGGCCGCCTCACCGCCGATCTGGCCCTTGGCGGCACCCTGGCCGCCCCCAGCGCCAGCGGAGCCCTGGCCCTGGCCGCCAGCCGCCTGGAAAACGCCGACGCCGGGCTGGTCCTGACCAATGTGACCCTGGCCGCCCAGGCGGCCGGCGGCGTGCTCACCATCACCAAGGCCTCAGGCGAGGACGGCCGGGGCGGCAGTTTCCAGCTCGCCGGCTCCCTGGGCTTCGCCGACCCGGAAAACGGCCCGGTGGACCTCAAGCTGCGTCTGGCCCATCTGCGCGTGGCCGGCCTCGATCTGGTCTCGGCCGCGGCCGACGGCACCCTGGCCGTCAGCGGCGCCCTGGCCCACATGCGGGCTGCCGGGTCCGTCACCCTTGGTCCGGTCGAGGTCAATCTGCCGACCTCGCTGCCCCCGGACGTGACCGTCATTCCGGTCACCTACGTCAACAACCCGGCCGCACCCAAGAAGAAGCCGGCCAAGGCCGCGCCGCCGGCCGTGGCCCGCCGCCTGGACCTCGACCTCAAGATCATCCTGGGCCAGTCCGTGTTCGTGCGGGGCCTGGGCCTCGAATCCCGCTGGACCGGCCAGCTCGACATCAAGGGCACCGCCGCCGAACCGGTCATCATCGGCAAATACGCCGTGGCCAAGGGCAGCCTCGACCTGCTCGGCAGCACGCTGGAAATCACCAAGGGCGAACTGGCCTTCACCGGAAGCTCCCCGCCGACCCCATCCTTCGACATTCTGGCCGAAACCACGGCCAACGGCATCACCGCCGGCATCGCCATCACCGGCGACGCCGACAGTCCCAGCATCAACCTGGTCTCCACGCCGACCCTGCCCCGGGACGAGATACTCGCCCGCCTGCTCTTCGGCCAAAGCGCCGGCTCCCTCTCGCCCATCCAGGCCGCCCAGATGGCCCAGGCCGCCGCCTCCCTCTACGCCGGCGGCACGCCGACCAGCATCCTGGCCCGCACCCGGCGCATCCTGGGCCTGGACCATCTGTCCATCGTGCCCGGCAAAAGCGGCATGGCCGGCACTGTGCTGAAGGCCGGCAAGGAAATCTTCAAGGGCGTCACCGTGGGCGTCGAACAGGGCATGGGCGCACAAAGCGGCGCGGTGTCCGTGGAAGTGCAGGTCACCCCCAACATCACCGTGGACAGCCGGGTGGGCACGGACAACAAGCAGGGCGTGGGCGTCAACTGGAAATGGGATTATTAGGCGAAAAGCATCGGGGAGCTGGGCAAGCCGGCTGAGGGCAGGCCCGGCAGCGGACAGGCTCCAGGAAAGGATGAAAAGCGGCAGGACGGCGCAGGCGACAGCCCGGCGCAGGCGACAAGCCCCGCCCGCCCCAGGGGGCCTCGCGCCTCCCCCCATGCGCAAGCGGCCCGGCCGGCCCACGCAGACAACGTCTGGCGTGGACCGGCCGGGCCGCAACGGCTTGGAAAAGGCGCGCGCGAAACCGGGTCAATACCCGGGCCGCTACTCGCCGGCTTTCTGGCGCTGCAGGTCGAGTTCCTTCTTGAGGCCCTCGCCGTACTTGCGCGATTGGATGATGATGTCGTCGACCTTGTCGCCGCGCACCTGCATGAGCGAAATCTTGTACGCGCCGTCCAGGGGGATCATGGCGTTTTTCGGATCGGCGTACAGGGCGTTCATGGCCGAAACCAGCCGGTCCGGTTCCATGCCGGCGTAGGAATTGAAGCATTCCCGGAAATTGGCTTCCATGGCCGGTCCCTTGGCGTCTTTTTGCATGGTGCTGATGTCGGTGCACATGATACGCACGGCGGTGGCCAGGCCAAAAAGGAAAGAACGCTTTTCCTTCTCGGTGTAATTGGTCCAGGCATGGGCAAAGGTGCCGCTGCCGGCGGACGCCTTGGGAGCGGACGCGGCGGACGGGGCGGGGGCCGGGGCGGTCTTGGAACCGGCAGAGGCAGGGACGCGGAAGGCCACGCAGACAAGCAGGAGGGCGAGGACCAGGGCCTTTTTGGACATGTTGTTCTCCTTGGATGGGACGGGGGCAGGATGCGCCCGGAAAATGTACGAGTGCTTCTTCCTACGCCATGGCGAAGAGTCCGGCAAGGGGAGAGCGAGCGGCCTTGACAATGGCGGCGCTTCCGGTTTTGTGATCAGCAGTACCGCACGTCGCCCGGTAAAAGGAGCTGCCCATGCACTGTCTGGTTGTTCTTGTCTCAGCCGTTTTCTGCCTCATGGCCTCGGTTGGTCCGCTGCGGGCCGCCGAAGCCCCGACCCAGCTCGCCGGCATCGCGCTGGGGGCCAATGCCGAGGACCTGCGCGACCGCCTGGACCTGGCCCGGGTTGCCCCGCTTTGGGACAAGCCCTGGCTGGTGCGGGCCAACCTCAAGCCCACCAAGGGTTTTTCCGCCGGCTATGTGCTGCTGGGCGGCTGCGCCACCCAGAACCGGGTGGAACGCGTGCGGCTTAAGTACAAGGACGGGTCCAAGGCGCTGTTCGACAAGCTCGTCCGGCTGATGACCGACCGCTACGGCGTGCCCATGCCGCTGCCGGCCCCCAAGACGGCCAAGTACAAGGGCTACCGCTGGGTCTTCGGCTCCAACAAGACCAAAGGCATGGACATTTTGCTGGAACATTTCGATACGGCCAGTGAGGACAGCCCCTCCGGCAATGTCATCCGCATGAGCGACAACCGGGCCATCGCCCAGGAACGCGCCTGCTACGACGCCATGATCAAGGGCGCGCCCGAGCCCCAGCCGGCTTTTCCCCTGTTCGACATCGACGACAAGTGGCTGTTGCCGCAGTAAGTTACGCCTCGTCGTTTTGCCGCGGCCGGGCCGTGGCAAACCGACGTTTTGTTGACACAAAAGCGGCGCTCGGCCTATAATTTTGCGCGCTTGCGGACTTCCCGGCGAATCGTGTGCCCACCCGGGCCAGGGTGCGCCGCAATCGACTCGCTCTTATTCCCAGGAGGACACGAATATGGCGGTTACCATCGGCATCAACGGATTTGGCCGGATCGGCAGGTATCTGACGCGGCTTCTGGCCGACGACCCGGACATCACGCTCATGGCCATCAATGCCCGGGCCGACAATGCCCAACTTGCCCATCTGCTCAAATACGATTCGGTGCATGGCCGGTTCGCCGGCACGGTGGTTCCCTGCGACGAAGGTCTCGTAATCAACGACAAGCTGGTGAAAATCAGCCGCCACGCCGGCGGCGAATGGCGCTGGAGCGACCTGGGCTGCCGCTATGTCGTCGAGACCACCGGCAAGTTCGTGGACCGCGAGTCCTGCGAGAAACACGGCACCTGCGGGGCCGAGAAGGTCATCATCAGCGCCCCCGGGAAAAACGAGGACGTCACCATCGTCATGGGCGTCAACGACCATGAGCTTAAGCCCGAACACCGCATCATTTCCAACGCCTCCTGCACCACCAACTGTCTGGCTCCCGTGGCCAAGGCCCTAAACGACGCCTTCGGCATCAAACACGGCCTGATGACCACCATCCACTCCTACACCATGAGCCAGCGCATCCTGGACGGCTCCCACAAGGACTGGCGGCGCGGCCGGGCCTGCGCCCTGTCCATGATTCCCACCACCACCGGAGCCGCCCGGGCCGTGACCAAGGTCATCCCGGCGCTCACCGGCCGCCTGGACGGCATGTCCATCCGCGTGCCCACCCCCAACGTCTCGGTGGTGGATTTCACCTGCGAACTGGAAAAGCCCACCGACACCGCCGGCATGCTGGCCGTGCTGGCCGCCGCCGCCGGCGACTCCATGGGCTTTACCGACGAGCCGCTGGTTTCCATCGACTTCGTGGGCGACACCCACGGCGGCGTGGTGGATTCCAAGGCCTCGCAGGTCCTGGACGGCACCCTGGCCAAGGTGCTGTGCTGGTACGACAACGAAGCCGGCTTCACCAACCAGCTCGTGCGCCTGATCAAGAAGGTGGCCGCGCTGTAATCCGGGCCGCTCCTTTG
>JBKICS010000190.1:0-7941 GCA_046567015.1 Acidobacteriota bacterium
CGCGCTGATAGCCGCCACGAGTTTAAGGGTCGTGCTGGTTATGGTATAGGGCGGATGGCTCATGTGCGCTCCCACTTGGTTAGGCAGGGCATCCGTCTTCTCTGTTGCTCGCCGCGGTAAACAATGTCGCTGCCACGCCTGACGCCTTGCGCAAGGCGTCGTCATGCAGATGGGCGTATCGCTGTGTCATCTGCGGGCTGGAGTGGGTGAGGAGCTTCTGGAGTTCGTACATGGAGACCTGCCCGGAGCTGGCCAGCCAGGAGGCGAAAGAGTGTCGCAACCCATGCAGAGGGCGAAAGGTTGCGGGCAAGCCCGCCTTTTGGCGCACCCGTTTCAGCAGGGGGGAAATGTTGGTGCGCGGGGCGTTCTCGTACCGTCCAGGGAAGACGTAAGGGCTATTGGTGCGCATCACGTCTTGCAGGATTGCATGGGCCTGCTCGTTCATTGGGATGGTTTCCGTTTTGCCCTTCTTGGCCGTATCGCCCCGGAGCGTGATAAAACGCCGCTCAAAATCCAGGTCATTCCATTGCAAACGGAGCAAAGCACCTTTGCGCATCCCGGTAAAAAGGGCCAGCCTGACCAAAGAGGCGAGGTTCTGATCCTCTTCTTCATTTAACGCGTTAAGAAGCTTGCTTACCTGTTCCGGTGTAAGGTTTTCCGTCACCCGGTTGTCTACGGTGGGCATGGTGATGTGGAGTTTGCCCGGCAAGGCATCAACGTATCCTTTGCGCTCGGCGAAGCGGAGGATGCGCTTGAGGAGGGTCAGCACGTGCTTGATTGTCTGCGGAGATTTGCGAGCCTTTTCAAGGCGGATGCGGAGTTTGTCGATGTCAGTGACGGTCAGTTCTGGGATGGCTTTTGAACCGAGAAGAGGCGCTATGTGGAGCGTAAAGCGAACGCGGTCGTCGTTTATGCTCCGATTGCCGCGTTTTTCCTCCTCAAACAAAGACCAAAGCCTATTGAGCGAATAGCGTGCCTCTTCCTCTGCTTTGGCCTGACGCGCCGCAACGCGTTTTTCCGCGTTGGAAGTCTCTCGACCTTCCATCCGTACACCTCGGATGCTCGCCGCTTTGGCGGCGGTCATGTTGTCGCGGTACTGTCCGCCCACTTTCTCCTCAATGAGCTTGTCGCCGCGCCGATAGCGTATGTAATAGACCTTTTCCATCCCCGAACCTGTAGGGCGGGGGACTTCCACAAAGTAGACGCCCGCGTACCCTACAACTTGATTGCGCTTTCTGCTTGCCATACTCCGCTTGACCCCACTTGACGGATTTGCCCCACATGTGCCCGGGGCGGCGCGGCCAAAACCGAGCTTTATCGGGCTGTTTGGGCTTCGATCTGCCCCACACTCTGCCCCACACGCACCGTAAAGTCCAATCGAAGTCAGCGGCTTTCTATCGGCTTTCTTTCAGCACAACACGCATAAATATAAAAGATAAATAATGTGGGGCAAGCTGGGTACAAGAGGGGGGATCGGCCTTTCACGCCGGTAACAGGGGTTCAAATCCCCTTGGGGACGCCAGGAAATTCAGCGGGTTACCTGTTCAAGGTGACCCGCTTTTTCGTTGGCCACACGAAGTTCCCACCCCGCCGCTGACGTAGGCTCAAATCGGCCGACTCCCTGTGCTGCCAAGGAAGTAACACGGTACGCCGCCTTCTCTCGGTATGCTTGTCCGGCACGCCCCCCGCCGCGAGTTTCTGCTTTCGACGCCATGTGCCGCATGGCATACGAAAGTTGCACGCCCGCGCTTCACAAGAGATCAGAGCAAAAGTTCCCACAAAGACGGATAATCCGGGAAGCGGGCAGCGACACCTGCGTGGCCGATGCCCCTGTCCGGCCGTGGCCCAGGCCCTTTTCTTTCTGTTGGCCACCGAGGCGAGGCTCCCGATGGTCATGCAGGGAGTCGAGGAAGTCCAATTACAAACGAATGTGGGCTACGGCGCTTGGAAGGATGTCGCGGAGTTGAGGCGAAAGGAAATGGACTGGAAGAGGCCTCCGGGACAGAAGGGGTTGCTGCATACCCGCTGCCGCATCGAAAAGGGCGAGGAGTACTGCCAGTACAAGTGCTTTCGCAACATGCGCTCCACCGCCTTCCCCCAATCCATGGCTCGGCCTGCCCGGGTTCGCCATCGGGTCAACTGCAGCGCTCTCTTCGAGGCCCCGCCATCAGGGGGCGACCTCGACGAGTTGCGCCCGCATGGCCGGCGGGACGAGCAGGCCAAGGCGCGTGAAGGCCATGGCGAGGCTGCGCCCGTCGCCCGGCGCGAAATGGGCCTGGGGGGCGGACGGGTTGGGCGCGTTCCACAAGTCGTAGCCAAGGGTGATGGTATTTTCCCCGGCACGGGCATCCAGGTCCAGGGTCAGTTCCCTGGTCTCCTTGAGCCACGGCTGGGCCGGCAGGTTATCGAGCCGCTGGGCCGGCGCGCCATTGATCAGGATGGTCATGGTCTGGCCGGCAATGGGGTTGTTGAGCCCCAGGAGCAACCGGACCGTCCCTGGCTTGGCCGTCATAAAGCGCAGGGTCGTTTCCGGTCCCAGGCCCCAGCGGTACCGGCCTTCCGGCGCATCCTCGACCGGGGAAATGGCCTGGCCGGCCACAGGCACATCCGACTGGAAGGCCTCGGGCAGGGGCGGCAGCACGGACAGGGCCATTTGCTCGAAGTGCACGGCGTCGCTGACGTTGTAGAAGCTGGGGGAGCGGCTGGAGGTGACCATGGTGACGGCGACGTCAACAGCGTAAAAGGCCTTGGGGGCGCGGATGATGTAGCGCTTGGAGGTCGGGCCGGTCGGGTCGTGGGTCACAAACAGCGGTTGCGCCGCACCGTCGTCGAAGGAGCAGGTCGCGGCCAAGGTGTTGCCCTGGCCATCGAGGGTATAGTCCAGGTCCAGGGCCAGATCACCGGCCGGGATGGGGGTGTCGCTGGCGTAGCGCGCCGTGAAGCTCCCGGGATGATCGAAGGCGCTTGGGTAGACGTGATTGGCCAGGGGGGACAGATAGATTTGCACGTCCTGGGATTTCCAGACCTTCTTGAGGAATTCCGGGGCATAGGCGGAGAAGACCTTCTTGGAAGGGGAGCTGTCCAGGCGAATCCCGGGGGTTCGCGGCGCGTTCCAATACCGGATCGTGGCGCAGGTCAGGTCTTTGTCTTGGCGGTTGGGGCCAAAATCCGCCAGCAATTGTTCCGCGAGTCGGGCCACGCCCTGGGTGTTGTCGGCGTCCGTATAGATGGGGCCGGTGGCTACCAGGGTCAGGTCCATGGCTGCGTCGTCCGGGGTCAGGGCGGTGGCGGCCAGATCCAGGGCCGAGAATTGCCGGTTGTACCAGTTGACGAAGGAAAAATCGGCAACATTGTTGAAGATCACGGCCCCGGGCTTGTTTACGTTGGAGGGCAGATTGGTGGCTATGGTCTTGTAGCATTCGTCATGCATGAAGATGGATGATCCCTGGGCGTAGAGATCGTCGTGCTTGTCGTGCACAATGACGAAAGCGCAGACAAGTGCGATGGCCAGGGAGGCAAGCTGGGCGAGAGGCCGTGGCCGCAGCATCCAGGCCAGGGCATGGGCGCAGACGAGGAGGATGCCCGGTATGATGAAGGCGATGTGCCAGGGTTCGTAGAAAATGCCGTACTTGGCCAGGATGAGGGCGATGATGGGCAGGAAGATGCAATTTGCCAGGACGATGCAGGTCTGCCGCTGATAGGCAAAGAGCAGGACCAGGCCGAGGCAGAACACGATCCAGCCGGCGGCGGTTGATGCTTCCCAGGGAAATATCTGTAGCAAGCGACTCAAGTTGGCAAGGCTGCGCTCAAAAGTCCAGAGCATGGACTTGTTCATGTTGAATCCCGGAAATTTCCCCATCCGGTAAAAGAGCATCGGCAGTTCGAGGCTCAGGGATGCGACGCTTACGTACAGGAAACGCCTGTACCAGAGCATGGCCGGTGTCTTTCGCACGCCATAGAGGTAGACGATGACCAGGGCGATCTGCGCGCCCACGATCAAAAGCGTGTTGAAATGAAAGATCAGGAGCAGGAAGTTGAGGCCAGTGACCTTAAGGAGGGTGCGGCGGCAGGGTTGGCGCAGAAAATCCAGCAGCCAGGCCAGGGAAAGCGTGGCGAGGCAGACGATGTACGGGTGGGGCCTGACCGTGCGCGAAATCTGGATGTGCAGGACAGAGCAGGCCATAAGCGCGGTCGCCAGCAGCGACGCTTCGCGCGTGAGCAGGCGGAGGCCCAGCCTGTAGAGGAAAAAGACGGTGGCCGTGCCGAAGAGGGCAGGGAAAAACCGCGTGGCGAAGTCGCTGTGGCCAAAGACGAGCAGCAGTTTTGTAATGTAGTAAAAATATGGCGGATGCGCATCGGTCGCAAGCGAGCGCAGGAAAATGTACAGCGGGCTTTGCTCGGCGGCGGTCAGGACCAGGGCTTCGTCCAGGATGAGCGTTGGCGTATCCAGCCAGGCGAAGCGCAAGACAAAGGCGATCGCCATGATGCAGGCGACGAGGCAATATTCGCCGGCAAGAGGCGGCGTGTCCGGTTGTTCGGGGACGCGTATTTCAGGAAATTTGCAGTGCATCGGGTCATACCATGGGTGTTGAGAGGGCAGGGGGCGTTGACCCGCCGTCGCGGCGGTCCCGCACGGGTCGGCCGGAGCTGACGCCCGCCCTGAGTACGCTTGTTGGCGAAACCCGGTCAACTCCCGGTCGGGCGCTCTCTGGCCTTGCGGTGGACGCGGGTCAGTCCCCGGCCCGGGCGGCGGTAACCTCGACCGTGCCCCGGGGGGAAAAAGCGTCCCGTGTCCGGCGGCAAACACGCCCCCGGCCGGGAAGGCGGCTGGCTCCAAGGGCACTGCCGCGCGGCCGGGGCGTCAGTCGTCTTCACGAAGGGCCCGGCGGTCGATTGCTCCGGCGTCGGTCCGGGGCAGCGCGGCCACGAAGCGCATCCGGGCCGGGCACATCTCCTCGGGCAAGCGCTGGCGCAGGTAGCGGCGCAGTTCCCCGGCCAACCCCGGGCCCCCGGCCGCGCCGTCCCGGGCCACGATGACGGCCAGCGGCCGTTCCAGGCCCTCCACCCGGCAGCCGGTCACCGCGCACTGGGCCACGTCGGGATGGGCCAGCAGCACCGCCTCCACTTCCAGGGGGGCCACGAACCGGCCGCCCACCTTGAGCATGTCGTCGCCGCGACCCTGGTGGACGAAGAGGCCCCCGGTCGCAACGAACAGATCGCCCGTACGCAGCCAGCCGCCCGGCAGCATGGTCTCCCGGCTCAATTCCGGCAGGTTCCAGTAGAAGGGGGCCGTCCCGGCCCCGCGCAGGAGCAGGCGGCCGGGCTGGCCTTCGGCCACGTCGCACCCGGCTTCGTCCACGAGGTGCGCCTCGTATCCCGGGACGAGCCGGCCGGCCGCGCCGGGAACGCCCTGGCCCGGATGGTTGGCAAGAAACAGGTTGCCGGCCTCGGCCGAGCCCAGGCCCTCGCAGATCTCCCGGCCGGCGAGCTCCTGCCAGGCCAGGAACGTGGCGGCGGGCAGGGCTTCGCCGGCGCTGCAAAAAAGGCGCACGCTCGGCAGGGGGTGCTCCGGGGACAGGGTGCGCAGGAGCAGGTTGTAGACCGTGGGCACGGCGAAAAAGACGCTTGGCCGGCAATGTCCGATGAGCTCCGCCAGTTCGAAGGGGCCTGGCGTGCCCGGAAAAAGCACGGCCGTGGCCCCACGCCCCAGGGCTAGGCCGAGGGAGGCAATCAGCCCATAGGCAAAGGGCATCTTGCTGGCCGAGAAAAGCACGTCGTCCTCGGTCAGGCCAAGCAGCTCGCCCAGGGTCTCGGCCGGGCGCAGCAGGTCGCTGTGGCGGTGGGGCACGCCCAGGGGCTGGCCGGTTGGGCCGGAGGTGTAGAGCATGTAGGCCAGATCGCTTGCCGCCGGGACAAACGGGGGCAGGTCGTCGCCAAAGCCCTCCAGCCCTCCGGGGCCGCAGAAGCCGTCATGGGGCCAGGGCAGACGCCGGACCCCGGGCACAGCCGAGGCCCGGTGGTCCGGGGTGGCGACCAGCAGGCGCACGCCGGCATCGGCCAGGATGCGGGCGTGGTCCTCGGGGCGAAGGCTTGTGGCCAGCGGCACGGGACAGGCCCCGATCCACATGGCCCCGAGCAGGAGCACGGGCAGGGACAGGCTGTCGGGCAGGATGCAGGCCACGCGGTCGCCGGGCGAAACGCCCCAGGCGGCCAGCATGGCCCCGGCCCGGGCCGCGGCGCTGGCCAGCTCGGCATAGGTCAGAACCGCGTCGCCGCACCGGTAGGCCGGCTTGTCCGGATGGCGGGCCAGATTGGGGGCCAAAAGCGCCCAGGCCGCGTTGGGGACCGTTTCCACGGGAGTCTCCCTTGGGCGAGCCCGACGCCTGACAGGCGGGTTCGCCCCAGGCGCAATCCGTTTCGCCGCAGGCTTGGGCCGTTTCGCTGCCCCGGAGCCGGTCAGGAACCGCAGTGGGGCCGAGCGGGCCGGCTTAGCCAAACTCCGCCGGATCGCAGCCGCATTCGCGCAGAGCCCGAGCGCGTTCTTCGCCGCTTGGGGCCAGGCTGCCGTGCCACTTGGGCACGTTTTCCATAAACGACACGCCCTTGCCCTTGACGGTGTGGGCCACGAGGCAGGTCGGGCGGCGGGTTTCCCCCCGGGCCAGGGTGAGGGCTGCCTCGATCTGCCCGAAGTCGTGGCCGTCGATTTCCAGGGCGTTCCAGCCGAAGGCCCGGATCTTGTCGGCCAGCGGCTCCAGGCCGGCCACGCGCTGGCACAGGTCGTCGCTTTGGTATTTGTTGGAATCGATGATGGCCGTGACGTTTGATAGGCCGTGCCGGGCCCCGAACATGAAGCCTTCCCAGACCTGCCCCTCGTTTACTTCGCCGTCGCCAAGCAGGGCATAGACCCGGAAGGAGCGGCCGGCGCGCCGACCGCCAAGGCCCACGCCCAGGGCAAAGGAAAAACCCTGGCCAAGCGACCCGGAATTGAACTCCACGCCCGGGGTCTTGAGCCGATCCGGGTGGCCTTGCAGCAGGCCGCCGGCCTGGCGCAGGCCGGCAAAGGCGGACTCCGGGAAAAACCCCCGGGCGGCCAGGGCGGCATACAGGGCCAGGCAGGAATGGCCCTTGGACAGGATGAAGCGGTCGCGGTCGGGACTGGCCGCGTTTTGCGGCGAGAAATCGAGCACCCCGGAAAAGAGCACGGCCATGAGGTCGGCGCAGGACAGCGAGCCGCCGGGATGGCCGGAACCGGCCAGGCAGTTCATGCGCACGATGGAGCGGCGCAGCTGCGCCGCGAACGCGGTCAGTTCCCGCAAGCGGGCCTCGGTCATGTCGACGACTCCCATGCCAGGGCCGGGGCGTTACACGCGGCCGGCCAGGTTTTTTTCCGGGGGGCGGCGGGCCGCGACGGGCATCAGGCGCGAAGCGGCCCCACCCGGGGACGGTTTCGGCGAGGGGGCCCGCCTAGAAATACAAACCGCCGTTGACGTTTATGGTCTGGGCCGTGATGTAGGCGCTCTTGTCCGAGGCCAGAAACACCACGGCGTCGGCCACTTCCGAGGCCAGGCCCAGGCGGCCGAGCGGAATGGCGGCGGCGGCCTGCCTGACGGCCGGATCGGCCAGGCCGGCCTCGGCCATGGGCGAACCGATGAGCCCGGCGGCCACGGTGTTGACCCGGATGCCAAAACGCGCCCCGAACCGGGCGGCCACCTGGCCAAGGGAAATGAGCCCGGCCTTGCTCGCGGCGTAGTGGGCCGTGCGCGGGCCGCCGTACTGGCCGCTGACCGAGCCGATATTGATCACGCTGCCGCCGCCGACCGCGAGGTAGGGCAGGGCTTCCTGGGTGCAGACAAAGGGGCCGCGCAGGTTGACGGCCAGGATTTCGTCCCAGTCGGCGTCGGTGATGTCGTCGAAATCGGTGGGCTTGTTGATGCCGGCGTT
>JBKICS010000191.1:0-15152 GCA_046567015.1 Acidobacteriota bacterium
CAAGACTGCCGCCGTTTCCAGCCGGAAAGTGTCCTCAAAGAAGGACAGATTCAGCCCGCGCCCAGGGTCAATCGGGTCAGCAGGGACAGCGAACCGGCCAGCAGCCGGCCCCGCAGCTCCTCGGGCAATCGCCAGATCGTCAGGGCCAGGTAGGCCCCGAACCCCGCCAGGGCCAGAAAATCGAAAAAAAGAATGATGCGCCGTTGCATGTGGGCCTCCCGGGGCAGTTTTTTCCCCTGCCCCACTCCCTAGCAACCGCCGTTCCGAAGCCGTGGCCATGGACCCGCCGCGCCACCTTTGCTATGCCGCCCCGATGCCGCACGCCAAAACCGCCACCTTCTGGCTGCAGACCCTGGGCTGCAAGGTCAACCAATATGAAACCAGGGCCCTGGCCGAAGCCTTTGCCGCAAAGGGGCTCGCCCCGGCCGCCGACGCCGCCCAGGCCGACCTGGTCGTGCTCCTGTCCTGCGCCGTCACGGCCCGGGCCGAGGCCGAGGGCCGCCGACTGGCCCGCAACCTGGCCCGGCAGGCCCGCCCCGGAGCCCGGGTGGTGGTCACGGGCTGCGCCGCCGCCGTCAGCCCGGCCGCCTTCGCCGCCCTGGGAACCCTGCCCGTGCCGGACAAGGCCGCCCTGGCCCGCGCGCCCCTGACCGCCGCCTCGCCGGCCCATCGCCCGGCCGAGGATTTCCCGGACCTGCCCCTGGCCGGCTATGACCGGGCCAGGGCCCTGCTCAAGGTCCAGGACGGCTGTTCCCATGGCTGCGCCTTTTGCATCGTGCCCGCCGCCCGGGGGCCGTCGGTGTCCCGGCCCTTCCCGGCCATCCTGGCCGAAGCCCGGCGGCTTTTGGACGCCGGCCACCGGGAACTGGGGCTCACCGGCATCAACCTCGGCCATTTCGGCCTGGGGCTGACCCCGGCCATGACCTTCTGGCGGCTCGTGGCCGACCTGGAGGCGGCGCTTACCGCCAGCCATGGCCCGGATTTCCGGCTGCGCCTGGGTTCCCTCGACCCGGCCATGCTCACGGCCGAAGGCTGCGATGTCCTTCGCCAAAGCCGCCGGGTCTGCCGCCATCTGCACATTTCCCTGCAAAGCGCCGATCCGGCCATCCTGGCCGCCATGAACCGCCGCCCGGGCGACGCGGACGCGGTGTCCTCTTTTGTGGACAGACTCGGTATGAAATGGCCGGTCATGGGGCTTGGCCTGGACATCCTCACCGGTTTTCCCGGCGAATCCGAATCGGCCTTCGCGGCCACGGCCCGATACCTGAAGGCCCTGCCCCTGACCTACGCCCATGTCTTTCCCTATTCCCGCCGCCCCGGCACCCCGGCCGCCGCCCTGCCCGGCCAGCTCCCCGGCCCGGTCAAGGCCGAGCGGGCCAAGGCCCTGCGCCGCGTCGCCGAGGCCAAGGCCGCCGCGTTCCTGGCCCGCCTCGGCCGGGAAGACGCCCTGGTCGTGGCCCTGGAGCGTACCACCCCGGCCGTCGGCACCTGCGAGGAGTACGTGGACTGCCGCTTCGAGACCGAACCGGAGCGGCCCCTGGGATCCCTGGTCCGGGCGCGGCCCGTCGGCCGGGAGGGCGAGCGCCTGCTCGTGGTCCCCGTGCCCGGGGATCGGCCGTGAGCCGCCCCCATGCGCCGTTGCCGGCCAAGCTCGTGGTCTCGGTCCTTTCGGCCGGGCTGCCGGCGGTCTGGGAGGCGGTGACGGCCGCCCTGGAAGCGCGCTTCGGCCCGGCCGAGGTCGCCTACCCGGCCCTGCCCTTTGACCACACCGCCTATTATAATGAGGAACTGGGCTCCCCCCTGGCGCGCCGGCTGCTCGTCTTCGCCCGCCTCGTGCCCCAGGACGCCCTGGGACCGGCCAAGGTCTTCTCCAACGCCGTGGAAGACCGCCTCGCCCGCCCGGACGGACGCCGCCGGGTCAACCTCGACCCCGGGCTGCTCACCTGCGAGCGCTTCGTTTTGGCCACGGGCAAGAACTACACCCATCGCATCTACCTGGGCCAGGGCATCTTCGGCGACTTGACCCTTGTGTTTCAGGCCGGCTCCTGGCAAACCCTGCCCTGGACGTTCCCCGACTACGCCGCGCCGGATATGCTGGCCCGCTTAAGCGACGTCCGCAGCCGCTACCGCCGGGACCTGCGCGAAAGCGCCGCCCGACTGATCCCCCCCGAAAAGGAGCGAACATGCCCAAAAGCATGACCGGATATGGAAAAAGCCGTCTGGAATCCGAAGCCTTCACCCAGGTCTGGGAAGTGCGCGCCGTCAACAGCCGCTTTCTCGACCTCAAATGGCGCTTGCCGCTGTTCCTGCGCCCCAGCGAAGCCGCCCTGGAACGCGTGGTGCGCGAGGTGGTTGCCCGGGGCCGCCTGGAAATCCACCTGGAATTCTCGCCCAAGCGGGTGGACATGTGGAAGGCCACCCTCAACACCGGCCTGGCCGGGGCCATGCTCGACGAGCTGACCGCCTTCGCCGCCAGCCGCGACCTCCCCTTCACCCCGGACCTGGGCCGGATGCTCGGCATTTCCCATCTGTGGCAGGAAGACGCGGTGGATCCCGATCCCGATCTCTTCGCCACCCTCACCGAGGGCCTGCGCCAGGCCCTGGTCGATTTCAACGACGCCCGGGCTCGGGAAGGCCGCAATCTGGCCGAGGACCTGCTGGCCCGCTTAACGCGCCTGGCCGAGTGGCAGACCGCCATCCAGGCCGGCGCGCCGGCCATCGTGGCCGAGCGCACCGAACAGCTCGTGGCCCGCATCACCGCCCTGCTGGAGAAAGTCGGGGTGGAACCCACCCAGGAACGCCTGCTCCAGGAGACCGCCATCCTGGCCGACAAGCTCGACGTCTCCGAGGAGATGACCCGCCTGTCCGGCCACCTGGCCCGGCTGGAGGGACTGCTGCGCGAAGGCGGCGAAATCGGGAAAAAACTCGATTTCCTCATCCAGGAGGCCTTCCGCGAGATCAACACCTGCGGCAACAAGGCCCAGAACCTGGACATCAGCCGGCTGGTGGTGGATTTCAAGGCCGAGCTGGAAAAATGCCGGGAGCAGGTGCAAAACCTGGAGTAGTGCGCCTTTCGCATCGACACGGTTTGGGATATGCTGGCCGGGGGGCGCGCCCCGGCCAGTTTCGTCTCGTTACAAAGCCCAAGGTGGACCCATGCCCTCCGGCCTGCTCAACATCGGTTTCGGCAATTTCGTCGCCACCGCCCGGGTGACGGCCATCGTCAACCCGGCCTCTTCGCCCATGCGCCGCCTGCGCGAGGATGCCCGGACCGAGAAACGGCTCATCGACGCCACCCAGGGCCGCAAGACCCGCTCCATCATCATCACCGATTCCAATCACGTCATCTTGTCCGGCATCCAGGCCGAAACCCTGGGAGCCCGGTTCGAAGCCCAGGAGGAAGACCATGCCGGCTAGGCGTTTGGGAATGTTTTTGGTCATCTGCGCCCCGTCCGGGGCCGGAAAATCCACGCTGATCAAGAAGCTGTGCGCCGAATTTCCGGCCATCTCCTTTTCGGTCTCGGCCACCACCCGGGCCCCGCGCCCCGGGGAACGCCCCGGCGTCGACTACCATTTCCTGACCCGCGAGGAATTCCTCGCCTGGCGCGAGGCCGGCCGGCTGGCCGAATGGGCCGAGGTCCACGGCAACTTCTACGGCACGCCCCTTCAACCTGTGCAAGACGCCCTGGCCGCCGGCCGGGACGTGCTCTTCGACGTGGACGTCCAGGGCGCGGCCCAGCTGCGCCGGACCCTGGGCCGGGACGGGGCCTACGTCTTCATCCTGCCGCCGTCGCGGGCCGAGCTCTATCGCCGCCTGTCCGGCCGGGGCACCGACTCCCCGGAAACCGTGGCCAGACGGCTGGCCGCGGCCCAGGCCGAACTCGTGGACGCCCCGCTGTTCGACTACTGGGTGGAAAACGCCGAGCTGGACGCCGCCTACGACGATCTGCGGGCCGTCTACATCGCCGAACGACGCCGGCCCCGCTGCCAGCCCGATTTCCTGCGCGAGCTGCTCGCCCAGTGGGAGGCCGCCATCTGACGGCCGCGTCCCGGACAGTTGACCGAATTCCTTTTTCCCTGGTAGCCTGACGCACAAGCGACACAGCACGAACTCCGGACGCCATGAGCCCAGACACCCACGATACCCACCTCGCCGCCAAGGGCGTCCACAAGGACGGCCTGTCGCCCGACGGCAAGCCCCGCGAGCGCATCAAGGGCATCTTCTCCACCCAGGCCATCCAGAAGGTGGGCACCGGCACCACCACCCGGCGCACCATCCAGAAAATGTACTGGTTCGTGGAAGAAGACGAGCAGCATCAGCTCGAAATCCAGCCGCTCAACAAGAACTACGTCCCCTCCGGCCCCAAGCGGCGGGTGACCCTGGACGAGCTGCTGGACAAATTCTCCCCGGAACCGGAATTCTACGTTTCCACGGTCTACCCCCGCCTGCGCGAGCTCAACATGGTCATCCAGAAGGGCGAGCGGCACCGGGAAAAGGGCGAGACGTTTAGCGCCGAGCTGGAATTCGACCAGGCCCTGGCCGTGGACGAGGAAAACATCCGGGCCAACTTCGGTCTGGGCCTGACCTATCTCGACCGGGGCGAGGGCAACAAGGCCGACGACATCTTCCAACGGCTGGTGCAACTCGACGCCACCTTCGAGAAGGAACACAAGCACCTGTTCAACGAATTCGGCATCAACCTGCGCAAGAACAAGATGACCGAACAGGCGCTGAACTACTACCGCCGGGCCGAGGAACTCTCGGTTCGCGACGACAACCTCCTGTTCAACATCGCCCGGGTCCATTTCGACACCAAGGACTATGCCAAGGCCATGGACTACCTGCGCCAGGCCCTGGCGCTCAATCCCGACCATGCCGAGGCCAGGCGCTTCGCCGAATTTCTCATCGCCAAGGGCCTGACCACCACCGAACTGCCGATTCCCGCCCCGGAGGCCGCCCTGTCGCCCGCCGACCTGCTCGACGACGAAACCTTCTGAGCCCGGCCGGCCCCGCCCCCTGCGGCCCAAGCGATCCGTCCGCCCCGATGCCCGGTCCGGCGCGCTCCCGTAACCGCGTCCTGGGGGGACCGCTCGCCCAGTTTCGTTGATCCTGCCCTCGCCCCGACTTGCTTTGCCGGGAAAGCCGGGGCATCCTGCCGCCCGGCCGGCCTCACCCCGGCCTTGCCTGGAGGCTTGTGTGCGCAAAAAATGGATTTTTCCCGACAACGCCCCGGCCCTGGCCCTGGCCGACGCCTTGGCCGACGCCCTGGGCATATCCCCCACCATCGCCGGATTGCTGGCCGGCCGGGGCCTGACCACGGCCGAGGAAATGGACCGCTACCTGTCCCCGGGCCTGCGCCATCTCATGCGCCCGCAGGCCATTCCCGGCCTGGCCGAGGCAGCCGAACTGCTGGCCCAGGCCCTGGGCCAGGGACGCACCGTGGCCATCTGGGGCGATTACGACGTGGACGGCGTCACCGGCACGGCCTTGCTGGTGGATTTCCTGCGCGAGCGCGGCGTCTCGCCGCTGTGGCGGCTGCCGGTGCGGGCCGAGGAAGGCTACGGCCTCAACATCGCCGGCATCGAGGAACTGGCCGAGGCCGGGGCGCAGGTGCTTGTCACAGTGGACTGCGGCATCACCTCGGTGGCCGAGGTGGCCCGGGCCAAGGAACTGGGCCTCACGGTCGTTGTCACCGACCACCACCTGCCCGGCCCGGAACTGCCGCCGGCCGACGCGGTGGTCGATCCCAAGCTGGCCGAGGGGCCGGGGAGCGACCTGGCCGGGGTCGGCGTGGCCTTTTTCCTGGCCGCGGCGCTCAACCGCCTGCTCCCCGGGGAACAAAGCGACGTGCGCCGGCTGCTCGACCTGGTGGCCCTTGGCACCCTGGCCGATGTGGTGCCCCTTCGCGGCCAAAACCGCATCCTGGCCAAAAACGGCCTGCTCCTTTTGGCCGAAGCCCGCCGGCCCGGCATCCATGCCCTCAAGGAAGTCAGCGGGCACAATCCCAAGGCGGCGCTTGGCGCGTCTCAGGTGACCTTCGGCCTGGCCCCGCGCATCAACGCCGCCGGCCGCATGGGCCGCCCCGACGCCGCGCTTTCCCTGCTCCTGGCCCCGGACCTGGATGCGGCCCGGCCCCTGGCCGCCGATCTCGACGCGGAAAACACCCGCCGCCGGGCCGAGGAAGACGCCATCCTGGCCGAGGCGCTCGCCCAGGCCGAGGCCGCGCCCGACCGCTTCGGCCTGACCCTTTTTGCCCCCCACTGGCACCAGGGGGTCATCGGCATCGTGGCCTCGCGGGTGGCCGAAACCCGCTACCGGCCGACGCTCATTCTCACCACCGATCCGGCCAAGGGGCTGCTCAAGGGTTCGGGGCGCTCCATCCCGGAGTGCGATCTGCACGCGCTCCTCGAAGCGATCGCCGACGACCTGCACGCCTTCGGCGGGCACAAGATGGCGGCCGGCCTGTCCCTGGCTCCGGACAACCTGGCCCTGGTGACCGAGCGCTTCGACGCGGCGGCGGCCCGGGCCCTTGGCGGCAAGGCGCCCCAACCGTCGCTGCGCCTGGACGGGGAACTGTCCTTTGGCGCGGTGACGGCCACGCTGATCCGGGAGCTTTCGCTGCTCGAACCCTTCGGTTGCGGCAATCCCGAACCGGTCTTCGCCTCGCCGCCGGTGGCGGTGCAGTCCCGGCGGACCTTCGGGGAGAACCACGTGGCGCTGACCCTGCGCGACGCCGTGGCCGGGGTGACGCTCAAGGGCAAGGCCTGGCGCATGGCCGCCGTCATCGGCCAGGAGACCGCCGGAACCACCGTCCGGGTGGCCTACTCGCCCAAGATCAGTTACTTTTCCGGCGTTCCCGAGATCGAGCTGCGCCTGCGCGACCTGGGCCGGGCAGACGGTTGAGAGGCTGGGCGGACCCGGCTTCGAGCTCTTTTACGCCCCCAAAATTGATTTTTAGCCTTTTCGTCAAACAGGGGCCTCGGCGGGGCAAAAAATCCGCCAAAACCCGGTCGAGCCCCTGATCCGGCCGCTTTTTGCCTCGCGCTGCCGGGGCGCGCGCGTAAAAAAATTTTGACCGGCGTCAAAAAACGTCACATTTTTGGTTGCCATCCTGTTACGGATGACATTATTGCTAAACGAACTCGGCGGGACGCCACCCGTCGGGAGCGTTCGGAATACGCAAGCGTCTTGGTACAATGAGGAGGAAGGTTATGAAACGTTTTGCTACTTGGGCTGCCGCGGCCGCCCTGGTTCTGGGCCTGACCGGTGTCGCCCAGGCCGCCACCGAAGTGAAAATGGTCGGTGACGCCTTCGTGTACGGCACCTTCAACGCCAACCAGAACTTCACTGGCTGGAGCACGGGCACCTGGGACAACAATTCCGGCGCCTACACCGGCGCTGGCAAGCAGACCGAAGACCGCTTCCAGATCTGGGAACGGTTCCGTCTGCGCAGCGACTTCGTGGCCAACGAGGCCGTGAAGTTCCGTCTGGGCATCAAGGTCCAGGACACCTGGGGTCATGGCACCTTCACCGCCGCCAACCCGACCGTGTCCATCGAAGTCTACCAGGCCTTCCTGCAGTTCAAGGTTCCTGGCTGCCAGGACATCGAAGTGACCGCCGGTCTGCAGGATCTGTCCCTGCCCGAGAATGCCTTTTTCTCTGACTCCGTGGTGTTCGGCGGCGACCGCGCCGCCGCCCTGGTCGTCAATGCCCCGATCATCAAGGACACCCTGTCCGTGGTCGGCGGCTTCGCCCGCATGCTCGACAAGAACCGTACCTACGACACCACCACCACCCAGGTGGCTGATGAGTTCGACGTCTACTTCCTGGCCCTGCCCGTCACCCTGGACGGCTTCAAGGCCACCCCGTGGGGCGCCATCGGTGTTGCCGGTCGCGACGCCAACTACTTCACCGCCGGTTCCTACGGCCCGAACTCGACCTTTGCCGACAGCCTGCTGTCCGCCGGCACCTTCCTGACCCCGGCCGGCATGCGCAACTCCCAGAACGCCTACTGGTGGGCTGGCGGTTCGTTTGAAGTGACCGCTCTGGACCCGGTCAAGTTCTATGCCGACGTGATCTACGGCGCCGGCAACCAGTCCGACCGTAAGAAGGACATGCGTTCCGGTTGGTTCATCGACGCCGGCGCCGAGTACACCGGCTGGGATGTCCTGACCCCGCAGGTCTTCGGCTGGTGGTCCACCGGTGAAGATCATTCCAACCGCAACGGTTCCGAGCGTATGCCTTCGATCCTGTCCAACTGGGGTCCGGGCAACAGCTTCCTGTTCGACAGCACCCAGGACCTGCTCAAGCAGGGCAACATGGGCGTGAACCCGATCGGTTCCTACGGCATCGGCGCTTCGCTCAACAACATCAGCTTCATCGAGAAGCTGTCCCAGCGCCTGACCTTCGTGTACCTGCGCGGCAATAACAACCCCGCAGCCATCCGTGGCCTCAACGTGCTCATGGGCAGCAACCCCTACTTCACCATGGGTCGCGACCTGACCACCAACGAGTACGTCATGGGCGCCAACTTCGACACCACCTACCAGATCTACGAGAACTTGAACGCCGTCATGGAAACCGGCTGGGCCCACGGCCAGTTCCAGACCAGCGTTTGGGGCCATCGCCTGGCTGAGAAGTCCCGCGAAGGCGACGCCTGGAAGGTCGCTTTCGGCCTGACCTACAAGTTCTAAAGCATCTGACGCTCGACGCTTTACGCTTTCCGACGCAGGCCGGGCCCCTTTGGGGGCCCGGCTTTTTTGCGTCCGCCGCCGGCCGCTCGGGCGGTAAAAATTTTTTTACCTTTGTATAGAAAAGATACGTTTTCGTATTGCCAATTTTTTCGGCCCGCATTACTAGTAGAACCGTGACGCGGCGAAGGACTCGCCCTCCCTCGCCGGGCGCCGCTGATTTCCGGCTCGAAACCGCTCTCTTGGAGGAAGGAATTATGAAGCGCATTCTTACTCTCGCTCTTGCCGCGATGATGGTCCTGGGCGCCTTCGCCAGCTCCCAGGCCGCCACCGAGGTCAAGATGACCGGTGACGCTCGTGTCTACGGCGTTTTTTTCGCCGAGCACAACTTCACCGGCTGGAACAACGCCGCCTGGACGTCCAACACCCCGACGTACACCGGCGCTGGCAAAAAGACTGAAGACCGTTTTGAAATCTGGGAACGCTTCCGTCTGCGCAGCGACTTCGTGGCCAGCGAGGCCGTGAAGTTTCGCCTGGGCATCAAGGTGGAAGACACCTGGGGTCACGGTACCTTCACCGCCGCCAACCCTGAAGTGGCCATCGCCGTCTACCAGGCCTACTTGCAGTTCAAGGTGCCCGGCTGCCAGGACATCGAAGTGACCGCCGGTCTGCAGGACATCGATCTGCCCATCAGCAAGATGTTCTACGGCAACCCGGTCTTCGGCGGCGACCGCATCGCGGCCCTGACCGTGAGCGCCCCGCTCATGGACAAGACCCTCGGCTTGCTGGCTGGCTTCGGTCGCCTGATCGACACCAACCGCACCTATGACACCACCACCACCCAGGTGGCCGACGAGCTCGACGCCTACTTCCTGGCCCTGCCCATCACCCTGGAAGGCTTCAAGGCCACTCCGTGGGGCACCCTGGTCGTGGCCGGCCGCAATACCGGCTACTTCACCACCGGCGCTTCGACCTTCGGTTCCCAGGGCTACGCCGAGAACCTGATCTCCGCTGGTTCCCTGGTGACCCCGGCCCTGTGGAAGAACTCCCAGAACGTCTACTGGTGGGCTGGCAGCTCCTTCGAAGTGACCGCTCTTGATCCCGTGAAGTTCTACGCCGACGTCATCTACGGACAGGGCGCCGAGAACGATCGCAAGAAGAGCAAGCGCGGCGGCTGGTTCCTCGACGCCGGCGTCGAGTACACCGGTTGGGACGTGCTGACCCCGAAGGTCTTCGGCTGGTGGTCCACCGGCGAAGATCACTCCACCCGCAACGGTTCCGAGCGTATGCCCCAGATCCGCCCCAACTGGGGTCCGGGCAACAGCTTCCTGTTTGACGACAGCCAGGAGCTGGCCAAGAACTCCAATATGGGTATGAACCCGGTTGGCGCTTACGGCCTGGGCGCTGCTCTGGACAACATGTCCTTCATCGAGAAGCTGACCCATCGCCTGACCTTCACCTACCTGCATGGCAACAACAACGCTGCTGCCATCCGTACCCTGAACGTCGCCATGGGCAGCAACCCGTACTTCGTGATGGGTCGCGACCTGACCACCAACGAGTACGCCATGGGCGTCAACTTCGACACCAAGTACATGATCTACGAGAACTTGGCTGCCGTCATGGAAACCGGTTGGGCTCACGGTCAGTTCCAGACCAGCGTCTGGGGCCACCGCCTGGCCGAAAAGTCCCGCGAAGGCGACGCCTGGAAGCTCGCTTTCGGTCTGACGTACAAGTTCTAAAACGGTTTTCCGGAAATCAAGGCGCAGGCCGGAACCTTCGGGTTCCGGCCTTTTTTATGGTCCTGGACCGCCCTGCGGAGCCTCGGCCGCGCACCGTCGCCTGGACGGCGGCCGGCACACCCGCGTCGGCGGGTGTGTGGTCCCTCGGCCACGGTGACCGGGCTCGGGAGCGGTGCTTTTCCTGAACCGGACGGGATGCAGGCCCGGGAGGCGAGCCCGCTTGCGGCGACGCCTGGCCGTTTCACGCCAGGGGAGCGCCAGCCGGCAGGGACGACGCCTGCCTCAAGGAGCGTTCAGGAGCTTCAAGGCAGTTTCGGGGTCGCGCGCCACCCGGCCGGTTGCCTGTCATGCCGGCTGCGGCCAAGCATTCGCCGCCGGCGCAACTGAGCGCAGCCGCGACTGACGGGCCGCGCCCCGCTTCGCACTGCGGCGCTTACCTACCCGGCCGGCAAAAAAGCGGCACCACCACGCCCGAAAGCTCCCGGGCCAGGGCCGCCTCATCGAGGGTTTGCCCCGAGGGCGCGGTGACGATGGGGGTCTGGCTCCGGGCCAGGAAGGCCTTGACCTCGGCCAGGGGCACGGCAAAACCCACATCCGGCACGCCGTCCCCCACCCGTTCGCGCACGGCGTCGCTGTCGCGCCGGGCCCGCACCACCCCGGCCACCCGGCCGCTGCCGTCGAGCAGCGGCCCGCCGCTGTTGCCGGGCAACACCTCGGCGCTGACCGCCACCCCCTTGCCGTCGCCGGCTCCGGCCGCCAGCTCCCGGGTGCGCCCCGAGGTAATGCGCAACTGCCCCGTGCGCGCCCGCTCGCCGGGATAGCCGGCCGCGAAAACCGGCGTTTCCGGCGCCAAGGCATTGCTCTCGCGAAAGGTCAAGGCCCGGGATGGGGCCACGGCCAGCTTGAGCAGGGCCAGATCATTGGCCGGATCGAAGCGCACCGGCGTTGCCGCCACGGGCCGCCCGTCGATGACGGCGTCGATGCGCCCGCACCCCATGGCCACATGGGCGTTGGTCAACACATGGCCCAGCCGGCTGACCACGAACCCCGTGCCGGTGCGTATCCGGCCCTCGGGCGGGGACGGGGCCGGCGGCTGCTTGTCGGACTGGGTCTTGGCGCGAAGGGCCAGGGCCGTGGTCGCGGGCAGTTCCTTTTCGGCGGCGGCGGCCAGGGCGGCCAGGCGGGTTTTGATCTCCCCGTCCGCCTTCACCAAGCCTTCCCCGGTCAGGGCCAGCCGGTAGGCCTGGCCGGGATCGCGGGGCACGACGCGCCCGGTCAGGTACAGCTCGCCCAGGGCCAGGGCCGCCTCGGGCGAACCCGCCGCCACGGCCCGGCGCAGGTAGGCCGGGCCGTCGGAGGCTGGCCCGAGCCGCCCTTCCAGGCGCATGAGCCCAAGTAGGCACAGCCCATGGGGCGAGCCCTTGGCCGCCGCCTTCTTGAACCAGTCGCCGGCCTGCCCATCGCTTTGGGCCACGCCCTGGCCGCGCAGGTACAACTCGCCCAGGGACAGCATGGCCGGCACGTTGCCCCCCTCGGCCGCCTTGCGGTACCAGCGCGCCGCCTCGGCGGCATCGGCCGGGCCGCCGCGTCCGGCTTGGCGCATGCGGCCCATGAGCCAGAAGGCCGGGGGGCTGCCCGAGGCCAGCAAGGGCTTGAGTTGCCGCAGGACCGTCGCGGTGTCGCCGCGTTCATAGGCCCGCAGGGCGTCGTCGAAATCCGCCCGGACGAGGCTTGGCCACACGACCAGGACCAAGGCCAGGGCCGCCCGGCAGGCTGTCCGACGCAAGGAGCCTCGCCGCTGTCCCGAGCCGGACTTCACGAATGTCCCTTGGGGGTCGGGGCCGGCGGCGGCGGCGGCTCCACGCCCGGCCGGCAAAAGCCGTAACGCTGGGACAGCTGCGGTTCGTTGCCCGCCCCATGGCGCGAGGACACCATGATGAAATTGTCCGATGCCCCGGAATAGACCGGGAAAACCGTCACCATGGTCACCCCTCCGTCGGGATAGCGGGCCATGACCGACAGGCCAGACGGCGTGGTCATGAGCACCCCCGGGGTTTCCCGGTCGTCTTCCTCCAGCACGGCCCGATTTCTCTCCCGGTCCACGATGGCGATGGTGAGGCCCGGGGTGTTGGGATCGAGCGGCGGCTTGAGGCTGACCTTGCCCTGGGGCGTGAACACGGCGTTTATGCCCTGGATGTAGGCGCAGGCCAGGCGGCCGGCGACAAAAAGCGCCCGCCCGGGATCCTCGGCCCGGGCCGGGGCGGCGCTCAGGACAAGGATCAGTCCGGCAGCGGCGAACAGTCGTTTCATGCATCCTCCTGGCGAGGCCAAGGCCCCGGGCCAGAGTAGAGAGCCGAGGCCGCCGCGGTCAAGAGGAGGGCGGCAGCCGGCCCGGGGCGACCGGCCCTTGCTCACGGGGCTTGCCGCCCGGCCGGGCTTGACGTAGGGATATCCCCCTCAACGTCTGGACGCCGGACGGGCGGCCATGCAGCTGCGCCCTCCGGTCGTCGGCATCTTTTGGAGCTGTACGCACCATGCAAAAGTTTCGAGTCTATTTCGCCACCAAGGTATTGATTACCACCGGGTGGTTTCGTCGCCAGAAAAGCATCTCGGAAACCGAATACGTCGTCGTTCGGGCCCACAACGAGGCCCATGCCGTCAAGGAAGCCAAGGCCCTCGTCGATCTGGACGCCTTGGGCGTCCCCTTCCAGGTGACGCGCATCCAGCCCACCGGCGAGGACGACCCCGAAGGCTACCACGGCTCCCTGGCTCCCAGGCACGTCCCCGGTCCGGACGACGCCCCGGCGGAATCGTCCCAATCCTGACCGGCGCCTGCGTCCGTTTGCAGGCGGAGGCTCCCTATGTTCACCGCCTTTCCCAAAGGTCTGGCCGCCCATCTCCGGGGCATCCGCTTTGCCCTGGCCCACAAGGGCTATCTCGGCCTGTGCGCCATCCCCTTTGCCCTGACCCTGGTGCTCTACGGCCTGGGATTCTGGGTCTTTGCCGCCCAAAGCGACCATCTCCTGGCCGTGTTGTGGTCCCCGGACGCCGCCGCCGGGGGCCTGGCCGGAGCCCTGGCCTGGGTGTATTTCCACGTCGTCAAATACCTACTCTATGCCCTGGCCTTTATCCTCATGTACTTTCTCTTCATGGTCACGGCCAACATCCTGGCCGCGCCGCTCTACGACCACATCGCCGGCAAGCTGCTGGCCCAGGCCGGCGTGGTCCGTGCCGGCCCGGAGCTTTCCGTCTGGCGGTTGATCGTCGAGGAGGCCAAGAAAGCCGTGTTCGTCATGGCCCTGCCCCTGGCGCTCATGGTCATCCCGGTCCTCGGCCAGTTGCTGGCTCCGGTGGCGGCGGCCATGCTGCTGGCCCTGGATTTCCTGGATTACCCCTACTGCCGTGAGGAGGGCCGGTTCGGCCTGCGCCTTACAACCTTGGCCAAACGCCCCCTGCTCCTTCTCGGTTTCGGACTGCCGCTGCTCATCCCGTTTCTCAACATCGTGCTGTTCCCCTTTGCCATCCTCGGCGGCACCCTGCTGTATCTGGAGACGACCGGACGCGCACCGCGGTAGACCACAAATGACAATTCTGACATTCTGCGGTCCGCCCAGGTCAAAAATGGCTTCCTTTTTCATTTTCGCCACAGGCAGTGCCCCGGCCGGCCCCTTGCCGCCTGGCACGCCGGCAGGTATGACGACACGTTCCCGCTTCGCACCACCAACGCCCCCGACGAGGTATTCACGCCCATGCCCTTCCCGCTTCCCGTACGCCCGGCGTCTGGCCGGCGGAGCCCGCGCCTATGAGCCATAGCGCCGGTCAGGCCAAATCCGGTTTCGGGCATACCGCCGCCCTGTCGCTTGGCGCTCTGGGCGTCGTCTACGGCGACATCGGCACCAGCCCCCTGTACGCCATCAAGGAATGCTTCCACGGCATGCACGCCATCGCCGTGACCCAGGCCAATGTCCTGGGCGTGCTGTCGCTGATCTTCTGGTCCCTGACCATGGTCATCACGGTCAAGTACATCCTTTTTATCACCGCCGCCGACAACCGGGGCGAGGGCGGCATCTTCGCGCTCATCGAGCTGTTGCCCAAGGACGTCGGGCACCAGCATGTACGCACGATATTGGCCTTTCTGGGGCTGTGCGGAGCGGCGCTGCTCTACGGCGACGGCGTCATCACCCCGGCCATTTCCGTGCTCTCGGCCGTGGAAGGCCTCACGGTGGCCACGGATGCGGCCGCGCCCCTGGTGGTCCCCATCACCTGCCTGATTCTTTTCGGCCTGTTTTCGGTCCAGCGCCGGGGTACGGCCGGCATCGGCAAGGTTTTCGGCCCCATCATGCTGGTCTGGTTTTCCGTGCTGGCGATTCTTGGGGTCAAGGAAATCCTGGCCGCGCCGCAGGTGCTGCAGGCCATAAACCCATTTTACGCCTATAATTTTTTCCTGGAAAACCACATGCACGGGGTGGTGGTCCTGGGTTCGGTGGTCCTTTGCATCACCGGCGGCGAGGCCCTCTATGCCGACCTCGGGCATTTCGGCCGCCGTCCCATCCAGTATTCCTGGCTGCTCATCGTCTTCCCTTGCCTTTTGCTCAACTATTTCGGCCAGGGCGCGGGCCTGCTCCTCGATCCGGGCATCGCCCCCAACCCCTTTTACAGCCTGGTGCCCGATACCCTGCTCTACCCCATGGCCGCCCTATCCACGGCGGCCACGGTCAT
>JBKICS010000192.1:0-9626 GCA_046567015.1 Acidobacteriota bacterium
CGTCGTCCCACCACCACCGTGCCGTGGCCGCCTTCCTCGGCCAGCCGCAAAATTTCCAGGGCGATGCTCGTGCCGATGCTGCATTCCTGGGCTTCGCGCAGAGGCGAACGGCAGCTCTCCACAAAGCGCGTCGTAACGGCCGTCCCGGGCAGGCCGGCGGCCAGGAGCATGGTCCGGGCCTCGTCCAGGGAGCTCCGCATGGCCTCGGCGCGTCGGGCGCATTCCGCTTTCCAGGCCGCATCGTCGGCAAACAGGTCGCGGTCCGCCGGACGCTCGATGGCCACCACGTCCACAAGGCGGTTGCCGCCTGAATCGAGCATGGCGGCGGTATAGGCAACCGAGCGCCGGGCGTTGTCCGATCCATCGTAAGCGATAAGGATTTTACGGGTATCCATGGCTGCTCCGATTCAGATGGTTGACTGGGACAGGGCGTCCCGGGCACGCGACAGGTCGTCGATGAATTCGCCGGTGGTTTCGTAATAGATTTCCGCAGCCAGGGAAAACCGCAGGAGCACGTTGTTGAGGCTGGTTGGGATGTAGGGAAAAAGTTTTTGCAGATTGACGACCCGGTTGGGAAACATGATGGAGCAGTCGTCGGCGTCGATGGCGGCCCGTTGGGACGGGGTCAGGGCTTGGGTGGTGTGTTGGCCCATGCCGACCAGGAACTGGATGATGTTGCCCAGGCCAAAGAGATCGAGGCCGAACGGGTTTTCCTGGATATCGAAGGTGTAGTCGAAATCGATCCAGCAGTAGCGGCCGGTGTCGTAGAGCACGTAGAGGTGGTCGCGCCGGATGTCGCCGTGTTTTTCCCCCTGGTCGTGGAGCCGCTTGATGGCCTGGCAGGCTTCGATGAAGCGTTCCAGCACCTCCGGGAACAGGGTATGGAAGAAGTCGCGGTGGGGCATTTCCAGGGCCTCGATCTTCTCGTCGAGGCGTTTGCCCGGGACGATGTCCAGGATGCGCACCGGGTTGCCGGCCGTATCATAGATGGTCTCGCCCTGCATGAACCGGTCGTCGCCGCGCACCAGATCCAGGATGCGTGTTTCCTTGCGCGGGCTTCGGGTGCAGGTGACGGTCATGGAGCCGATGGTCATGGGAAAGGTTTCGTGAAAGACGAGTTTTAAGATGTTGCGGCCGCCGGTTTCCAGGCAGCGGCAGCGTTTGACCCAGAATTTGGGGTCTTCCATGCCGAACCGGCGTTCGGCCTCGTCGCGAAGCACCAGAAAATGGCGATCGGCCAGGACAATGACGTCGCCGTGGCTGATGCGCATGAACTCGGTGGTGTCGGCGTAGATTTCTCCCACGTGGCGGGCCGGAAAATCCGGGGCCATCTGGGCGAGCAGGGCGCGGGCGGATGGGGCCAAGGAGACCTCCCTGGAGGGTCGAAGTTGATGCATATTTTGCCCCATTGCGCCGTCTTCGGCAATGGTGAACCAGAGCGGGAATGCATCCTTCTTGCTGGAAACAACCAGCGAAGCGGCAACCGGGCTTGTCGCCCGATCCCGCCAGGTGTTACGAAAGGGCCGCGGAGGTGGCAGCAAGCCGTCGATCATGTCCTCTAGAGCGAGTTTGGCCCGTGACGGCAGCAGCGAGCGTGTACGTCCGGGCAGAAATGGAGGAGTTGTCATGCAAGACAAACGCGTGGCCATCGTCACGGGCGCGTCCCGGGGCATCGGCGCGGCCATTGCCAAGCGACTGGCGGCCGACGGGCTGGCCGTGGTGGTCAATTACGTCTCGGGCCAGGAAAAAGCCGAGGCCGTGGTCAGGGAAATCGTGGCAGCCGGCGGCCACGGGGTGGCCATCAAGGCCGACGTGTCCGATTCCCGGGACGCGGCCCAACTCTACGAAGCGGCCGAGGCGGTGTTCGGCGGCCTGGACGTCCTGGTCAACAACGCCGGGGTGATGCAGCAGGGGCTGGTGTCCCTGGCCGAGACCGACGATGCGCTGTTTGACCGGCTGGTGTCGATCAATCTGCGCGGCAGCTTCAACATGTTGCGCCTGGCGGCCAAAAAGCTGCGTCAGGGCGGGCGCATCGTCAATTTCTCCTCCAGCGTGGTGGGACTGGCTCCGCCAGGCTATTCCGTCTACGCGGCCACCAAGGCGGCCATCGAGACCATGACCGCCATCTTCGCCAAGGAGCTGCGCGGCCGGGACATTTCCGTCACGGCCGTGGCTCCCGGACCGGTCGGCACAGAGCTGTTCCTGGTCGGCAAGACCCCGGAAATGGTGGAGAAGATCGCCCAGATCTCGCCTTATGGACGGCTGGGCACCCCCGAGGATATCGCCCGGGTGGTGTCTTTCCTGGTCGGCCCGGAAGGCGGCTGGATCAACGGCGCGGTGATTCGCGCCAACGGCGGCATGGTGTAGCGACGGGGCGTATCCGCGGCGCGACGAAAAGGGCCTTGCGACGGTCGTCGCAAGGCCCTTGAAATCCGGTGGTGGAGGCGATGGGACTTGAACCCACGACCTCTGCGTTGCGAACGCAGCGCTCTCCCAGTTGAGCTACGCCCCCATCGGGAAGACGGTTATTAAGCGCAATCGCCCGCCCGGTCAAGAAGACCTTTGCATTTTTGCGCGGTAACCTTATCGCCGTGCTCCCCCGGTTGACCTCGCCCGGCGCTTTTGCCATTATGGCAATCGAAACACCCTTGAAACCATTATGTCTTTTTTGGCGGATTCCCGCCAGGAGCCCTTCCATGAAGATCCATCGCGCCCTGCGCATGGAGCGCTGCATCGGTTGCCATTCCTGTTCCCTGGCCTGCGCCCGGCTGGTCTATAAATCCATGTCCTGGAACACGGCCGGCATCCGCATCCGCTCCACCGGCGGCGTCTCCAGCGGCTTTCAGGCCATCCTCTGCCTGGCCTGCGATCCGGCCCCTTGTGCCGCCGCCTGCCCAACCGGAGCCCTGGTCCAGCGCAAATCCGGCGGCGGCGTGCTGCTCAAAAAATCCCTGTGCATCCAATGCGGAAAGTGTGCCGCAGCCTGCCCGGTGGAGGCCATCGCCCTGGACGTCGCCGGCAATCCCAGCGTGTGCATCCACTGCGGCCAATGCGTCGCCTATTGCCCCCACGACTGCCTGGAACTGGTCGAGGCCGACAAGGCCGCTGCCGCTCCCTGCCTGGAGAGTTGCCATGTCGAGTGATAACGATCTCTTTCGCGTCCTTGTCTATGATCTGGGCCGCCAGCGCGGCGAGCTGGTCATGCTTCCCGGCCGGCGGCAGTTCATCGGCGGCTCGGGACTGGCGGCGCTGCTCTATGAGAAATACGGCCTGCCTGGGGCTGCGGCGTTTGATCCCGGCCAGCCGCTCATTTTCGCCATCGGTCCGGCCACCGGCTATTTTCCGCTCATGAGCAAGACCGTGTGCAGCTTCAAATCGCCGTATAACCAGAACTACGCCGAATCCCACGCCGGCGGCCGCTCGGCCCTGGCTATGCGCTTCGCCGGCTACGACGCCCTGGTCGTCACCGGCAAGGCGACGCGGCTGTCCACCCTGGTGGTTGGGTCGCGGCGCATCGAACTGATCGATGTCCACTATCTGGCCGGGGCCGACGTCTTCACCACCGGCAAACTCCTGCGCAAGATCGCCGCCGGCGCCTCAGGACATCGCAGCATCATGCGCATCGGCCCGGCCGGGGAAAACGGCTCAAGCTACGCCTGCATCAATGTTGACACCTACCGCCATTTCGGACGGCTCGGGGCCGGAGCCGTCATGGGGGCCAAAAACGTCAAAGCCATCGTCTTAATGGGCGACGGCGATCTGCCGCTGCCCGACGACAAGGGCTATGCCAAGCTTTTTAAGGACATCCACGAAAAGGTCACCTCGTCGGGAATGATGGAGAAATACCATAACCTCGGCACCCCGGCCAACGTGCTGCCCTTAAACGAGCTCAAATCCCTGCCCTGGCGCAATCTGGCCGCCACTGCCGACGCCGACGCTGACAAGATCTCCGGCGAGGCCTTTGCCGAGAAGCTCCTCATGCACAACGCCGCCTGTTCCGGCTGTCCGGTGGGCTGCATCCACGTCGGCATGGTGCGCGAGATGTTTTCCACCTCACATCGCTTCGCCATCCATCAGGTGGCCTACGACCATGAGCCCAACTTTGCCGCCGGCCCCATGCTCGGCGTGGTCGATCCGGTCGAGGTGCTGGCCATAAACGACATGGCCGACCGCCAGGGACTCGACATCATTTCCGCCGGCGTGGCCCTGGCCTGGGCTGTTGAGGCGACCCAAAAGGGGCTTATTTCGGAAAAGGAAACCGAGGTGAAGCTGACCTTCGGCGACGCCGCGGCGTTTAAGCGGGCCATGTGGCTCATCGGACACAAGGCCAACGACTTCTATGCCTTGCTGGGGCAGGGCACGCTGGCCGCCGCCGCCCACTACGGCGGGGAGGATTTCGCCTGCGTGCTCGGCCAGGAAATGGCCGGCTATGCCACCGGCGAAACCTACTTCGCTTCCCAGACCGTGGCCTTCCGCCACTCCCACCTGGATACCGGGGCCTACTCCTACGACCAGAAGCACAAGGAGCAGGACGTGGACGCGGTGGTCAAGTTCCTGGTCAAGGACGAACGCGAACGCGTGCTGCTGACCTGCCTGGTGGCCTGCCTGTTCGCCCGGGAGGTCTACAAGCCCGAGGTCATGGCCGATATCATGAACTGCCTTGGCCATACTGAGCTGGCCGCCGACCTCGACACGGCGGCGGAAAACGCCCGTCGCGCCCGCTGGCGGCTGAAAATCGCCACGGGCTACGATCCCATGGCCACGCGCATCCCCAAGCGGTTTGCCGAGGTGACCACCTGGAAGGGGCCGATTGACGCCGCCTACATGGAAGCCCTGCGCCAGGGCTACGCCAAGGCCGTGGCCGAACTCGGCGCGCCTGGAGTGGCTCTGCATGAAGCGTGAGGAAAGAGTGCCTCCGGTAAGGGAGTAAGAGAAGGAAAGGCGAAAGATGCCGGCGGCCGGGGGACTGAGGCCCCCGGCCGCCCCAGATGGAAGAAGTGGTCAAAGGGGGCTTGGGGACTGGCTGGGACGCCGGTCGGCTGTGGACCGTGGGGGCTTGGGGACTGGCTGGGACGCCGGTCGGCTGTGGACCGTCTCCTGAAATGCCAACGGGGGCCGGCATAATACGGCGGGAACCGGAGGGAACGGGGCGCTGCAACGGGATGTGGCTGGTGGACAGAAGGAAAATAAAAAAGCGCGAGTTGCCTCGCGCTTTCAAGGGAAGCCGGACACCCGGCTCCAACCGTTACCGCTGCTTCCTTTCGGACCTGACGGGGTTGGCGGCGAAACCGCCATCCGACTTCCCCAAAATTCGTGGCGGAGAGGGAGGGATTTGAACCCTCGGTACCCGTTAAGGTACATACGATTTCCAATCGTACTCCTTCGGCCGCTCGGACACCTCTCCGCGAGACGGTGGTAATTACAAGGAACCCATGGCCTTGGCAAGAAAAAAATGCCGGCTAGGCCAACTTTTTCCCGGTCAGCAGCTCGTAGGCGGTCAGGTACTTTTCCTGGGTCTTGGCCATGACGTCCTCGGGCAGACGGGGGGCCGGCGGCTGCTTGTTAAAGCCAATGGAGGTCAGCCAGTCGCGCAGATACTGCTTGTCGTAGCTCGGCTGGGACTTGCCGGCCACATAGCCCTCGGCCGGCCAGAAACGCGAGGAATCGGGCGTGAGCACCTCGTCGATGAGGATCAGCTCGTCGCCGAGCAAACCGAATTCGAACTTGGTGTCAGCGATGATGATGCCGCGCTCCCGGGCATAATCCCGGGCCTTGGCGTACATGGCCAGACTGACTGCCTCGACCTTGGCGAGCAGGGCGGCCCCGAGCATCTCCTTGGCCGCGTCCAGGGTGATGTTCTCGTCATGGGCCCCGAGATCGGCCTTGGTGGAGGGCGTGAAGATGGGCTCGGGCAGCATTTGCGATTCGACCAGTCCGGCCGGCAGGGCGTGGCCGCAAACCGTGCCCGTGGCCTGATAGTCCTTCAGCCCCGACCCGGTGATGAAGCCGCGCACGATGCACTCGATGGGCAGCGGCTTGGCCCGCTTGGCCACCACCGCCCGGCCGGCCAGATCGGCGGCGTAGGGCGCGAGCGGGGCCGGGAAATCGGCCGTGTCGGCGGCCAGGAGATGGTTGGGGATCAGATTCTTGAATTTGTCCATCCAGAACAGGGTGATTTGGTTCAGGATCACGCCCTTGAGCGGAATGGGGTCCGGCATGATGACGTCATAGGCCGAGATGCGGTCGGTGGTGACGATGAGCAGGCTCTGCGGGGACAGCTCGTAGATGTCGCGGACCTTGCCGCGCGAGAGCAGGGGATAGGCCTTGATGTCGGTTTGGGTAACGGCGTGCATGGCGGCGGTCCTTATTTGGCTTTGAGGCGGCATTCCACGCTGCGGGCGTGGGCCTCGAGATTTTCCAGTCGAGCCAGCCGGGCGATCTTGGCCCCATGGGCGGCCACATAGCCCGGGGCGGCGGCGATCAGACTGGTTTTCTTGGTGAATGTCGATACGGACAGGGCCGAGGAGAACCGGGCCGTGCCCATGGTCGGCAGCACGTGGTTGGGGCCGGCGAAATAATCCCCCACCGGTTCCGGGCAGTGGTGGCCCATGAAGACCGCCCCGGCGTGGCGCACCTGGCCGACGTATGCCCAGGGGTCGGCCACGCACAGCTCGAAGTGCTCGGGCGCGATGGCGTTTATGAGCTGCATGCCGACGGCCATGTCCGGCACCAGGGCCAGCGATCCATAATGGCGCAGGGAATTCGCGGCGATGTCGTTTCGCGGCAGGTCGGCCAACTGGCGGGTCAGCGCCGTGCACACGGCGTCGAGCAGGGCGGCGTCGTCGCTCACACAGACAGCGGCGGCCATGGGGTCGTGCTCGGCCTGGGACAGCATGTCGGCGGCCAACCATTCGGGGTTGGCCGTGGCGTCGGCCAGGATGGCGATTTCGCTCGGGCCGGCGATCATGTCGATGCCGATGCGGCCGATTAAAAGGCGCTTGGCCGTGGTGACGTAGATGTTGCCCGGGCCGACCACCACGTCCACCGGCTTGATGGAGGCCGTGCCGTAGGCCAGGGCGGCGATGGCCCAGGCGCTGCCCAGGCGGTAGACTTCGGTCACGCCGCACACGGCGGCGGCGGCCAGGATATAGGGATTGAGCGTGCCGTCGGCCCGGGGCGGGGAAACCGCCACGATGCGCGGCACGCCGGCCACCCGGGCCGGAATGGCGTTCATGAGCAGGCTGGAAATGAGCGGCGTCTCGCCGCCGCGTCCGCCCGGGACGTAGCAGCCGGCGGCGTCCACCGGGGTGACGATCTGGCCGAGCATGGTGCCGTCGTTGGATGGAACCCACCAGGACTGTTCCTTCTGGCGTTCGTGGAAGGACCGGATGTTGGCCGCGGCTTCCTCGATGATGGCCAGGTCGGCGGCGGGGATGGCCTCGCGTCCGGCCAGGATATCGGCCGGCGGGACGCGCAGGCAATCGGCCTCGAAGGTCTTGCAGTCGAAATCGCGGGTCAGTTCCACCAGGGCTTCGTCGCCTCGCGCGGCCACGTCGGCCAGGATGCGTTCGACCTTGAGGGCGGCGTCGCCGGCGGCTTCCTCGCGGGTGGCCAGCAGGGAAGCAAGCGCCCCGAAGTCGTCGGGACCGGTAATGGTAAAGCGGGGACAGGGCATGGGAGTATCCTTGGGACTTGGCATTGAAGTGAAGCTTTTTATTTTAGGCCCAAGCGCGGCAAATGTCGAGACGCTCCACGTGGGCGTCAGCCCAGTCGACGAGGCAACCCTGCCTGGGAAAAGTTAAAGCTATGCTTGGTATTTTTCAGCTCGACGCCCCAGCCTCCAGCGTCGGCGCTTTCCATGCCTAGGCTTCCGACTGGGCGTTGCTTTCCGGGAGTTGGCAACGCTCGCCGCCCGGGGCGCGTTCCAGGAGCGGGGCCACCGGTTCGCCCTTGGCCAGCCGCCGGGCCAGCTCGAGCTGCTCGGCCCGGCATACGGCCTGGCCGTCAATGGCCGCCCCGACCACCCGGCGCAGGATGTCGGCGTAGCGGGGACCGGCTTCGACCCCGAGTTTTTTCAGGTCGTTGCCCGTGACCTCCACCCGCTTGTGGCGCAGCGTCGTCAAATGCATGGACACGTACTTCTGGAGCGGCTCACGGGGATTTCTGGCCATGAGGTAGAGCGCGCCTTCCAGCGGCAGCGGCTCCAGCAGGAAATACAGTTCCGACAGTGGCCCCTTGTGGTACTCCCAGTTGAAAATGCCCTGGGCCGTATCGCGGATCTGCTGGCGCATGGCCGCCAGATCGCCGGCCACGCGTTTGGAGAAATTGAGCCGCCGGGCGATGATGGCGAACTGCTCGGGGTCAAGGCCGGTCGTCAGGGCCAGGAAGTAGAGCAGCCAGACTTGGGGCTGCGGCTCGATGTAGAGCAGGCGGTACCAGTTGACCACGTTTTCCACTTCCAGCAGCACCGCTTCCTTGGAATGGGTCAGGGCCAGCAGCGGATGGATGGCGGCGAGCAGTTTGTAGTCCTGCATGCGGCGCAGACAGGACAGCGGGGTTTTCTCCTCGAAAATCAGCCGCAACTCGTGGAATACCCGGGCTCCGGAGAGCTTGTGGAAGAAACTGTGGCGCACGGCATTTTTGATCAGCCGGTCGGTCTGGCCGCCGATGCGGAAGCCGAAGCGTTCGCTGAAACGGATGGCCCGCACGATGCGGGTGGGGTCTTCCACGAAACTCAAGGAATGCAGCACCCGCAGCACCCGGTCCTTGATGTCGCGCTGGGCGCCGAAAAAGTCCACCAGATCGCCGAAGCGCTCGGGCGAGAGGTGCACGGCCAGGGCGTTGACCGTGAAATCCCGGCGGTAGAGGTCCATCTTGATCGAGGACAGTTCCACGGTGGGCAACGCCGCCGGGTACTCGTAGTATTCGAGTCGGGCCGTGGCCACGTCCACCCGCTGACCGTCGGGCAGGATGACCACCGCCGTCTTGAACTTGGGGTGGGACTTGAAGCGCCCGCCATGGACCCGCGCCATTTCGGCGGCAAAGGCGATGCCGTCGCCCTCGACAACCAGATCCACGTCGTAGTTGGGGTGTTTGAGGAGCAGATCCCGGACAAAGCCGCCCACGACGTAGACGGCCTGCCCCATATCCTGGCCGAGCTTGCCGGCCTGCTGCAACAGGGCGAGCAGCTTCTTGGGCAGCCGCTCGCGCAGCACGCCAGCGATGTTGCGCTCCTTTTTGCGCTCGGGCAAAAGCGCCTCGGGAATGCGTGAGGGTTCCTTGACCAGGGTGTTGACCAGATCGGTGCGGGTGACCACGCCGGTGAGTTGGCCGTCTTCCACCACCGGGGCCAACCGCTGCCGGCGGCCAAGAATGATCTCCATGACGGCGTAGAGGTCGGTGTCCGGGGTAATGACGGCCGGGTCGCGGATCATGTAGTCGCCGACCGGAACGTCGCCCAGGCCATGGTTGATGGCCTTGTCCATGATGTCATGCTCGATGACTCCGACACAGCGCCGGCTGCCCTTGGCCACCACGGGCAGGGCTTTTAAGCCGTAGCGGGTCATGATCTCCTCGGCCCGGCGCATGGTGGCGACGTCCTCGATGGACACGGCCGGCTTGCTCAT
>JBKICS010000193.1:0-2900 GCA_046567015.1 Acidobacteriota bacterium
TGTCCCGGGCGAGCTGGGCGCTCTGGGCGGTCTCGCCGGCGTTCCTGGCCACTTCCAGGATGGTGGCGTTCATTTCTTCCACGGCGGTGACGGTTTCCTGGACGCGGTGGTGCTGCTCCTGGGCGCCCTGGTTGGACTGTTCGATCTGGGCCGAAAGCTCCTGGGCGGCCGAGGCCATGCGGTCGGCGGTGTCGGAAGCCTTGGCGGCGGTGTCGGCCATGAGCGCATTCTGGGCACCGATGCGTTCCTGCTGGGCGTACAGTTCGGTCTGATCGTTCCAGAAGGAAATGGAGCCGAGCAGGTTGTCGTCCATGTCGAAGAAGGGCGTGGTGACCACGTGGATGCGCCGGATTTTGCCCGAGGGCGCGACGTATTCGTTGTCGGCGGTCATGACATGGCGTTGGGCCAGGGCCTTGTCGGAGCAGGTTTCGCGGGAGGCGTCGCCGAGAAAGAACAGCCCGGATCGCTGGCCCTTGAAGGTCTCGGGCGCGGCGGTTTTTTCCAGCACGTCGCACAGCTGCTGGTTGGCCCAGAGCATGGTGCAGTCCGGGCCGACAATGCCGCAGGGAGTGGGGATGCCGTTCATGACGCCCTCGGCGAAGCCGAGCTTGCTTTTGAGTTCGCCCACCATGCGTTCGAGGTTGCGGGCCAGCCCGGCCAGTTCAAAGCGGAAGCGGCCGGCAAGCTTTGCCTGAAAATCGCCGTCGGCCACGGCGGCGGCAAAGGCGGCGATGGCGGCCAGGGGCGTGAGCACCACCACCCGGTTGAAGATGACGATGAGTGCGGCCACGACGATAAGCACGCCGGCCCCCAGGCCCATGAGCACGTTGCGCTGGCCGGCGGCCTTGGCGGCGACCTCGGCGGCCGAGGCGGTCATGCACACCAGCCAGTGGACCCCGGCGACCTGGGCCACGGCCATGTATTTGCCCTCGCCCTTGTAGTCGTAGCGCAACATGCCGTTTTTAAGCGCCTTGGCTCGCTCGCCGATGGCCTTGTCGGCCGGGACCGTCAGGACCAGGGATTTGTCCTTGGCATGGGCGATGACGCGCCCGTCGTCGTCGAGGATGTAGCCGTAGCCGGTCTCGCCGAAGCGGATCGGGGCGAGGTATTTGCGGGTAAGCCGATCCCAGTCCGTGCAGATGACCACCATGCCCCGGGCCTTGCCGTCGGGGCCGTGCACGGCATGGGCCGTGAGGAAGTAGGTCGTGCCGGCGGCGTCGTCGCGTCGGATGACGTTGCTGGTGTAGTCGTCGTTTCCGGCCGTGATGGCCTTGAAGAAGTCCCAGTCCGTAAAGGTGTCGGCCAGCGGCTTGCCGGATTTCGTCACCCAGGACACGGCCTTGCCCGTGGTATCGACGACCAGGACGGCATGCAGGGAGTTGGAGTTTTTCAGGTAGCCGTCGAGCATTTTCTGGGCCCGGTCTGGCGCGCCGATGAGGGCTTCGAGAAACACCGGCAGCGAAGCCAGGGTATCGGCGCTCTCCAGGCCGTTTTCCAGGCTGAGGTTGATCAGGTTGACCATGTCCGCGGCCGTGCGCTGGAGTTCCTCTTCCTGCAAGTCGGTGGAAATGGCGGCGGTCGAGGACGCCGCGTAGACGATGATGGCGGCGATGCCCAGAAACAGCGAGGCAATGACGGCCAGGGTCAGGACGGCGTTGAGGCCCAATCGGCGCATGGTGATTCTCCCGTGAGGCGTTGGAGGAATGCTGGCTACGGCGGCTGGCGGCAGTCGTCGTGCAAACGGGCCGCGACCGGAAATCGCAGGGTACGGAACAGAGCGTTTTGCCAATCTTGTGAAACAAGCTGCCGGTCGGGAGCCGATAATAGAGGAATGCCAAGGGGTTTTCCAGGAGAATTTCGCGGCGTTCGCGACCGGGCCGTTCTCCTTTGCGGGACTTGGAAATCAGGCTGGCCTGGCGCGATGACGCGGTGAGCCGTGCCTTGGAGAGGGGAGGCCTGAAGGCGATGCGGCGGCCAAGGACAGGCGCGTTGTGTCTCCGTCCGTTGCGGGCACGAGCGGGAGGTTCGCAGCCACGCCTGCCGCAACCAGGGCCAAGGCGGGACTGTACAAGGCAGGTGGGAGGCCGTATTTGAAGGATGGTGGCAACGGCTTTATTTCGTCCAACTGCTCCCCATGGAGGTTCTCCATGAGCAACGGCGTTTTTCTCCTCGTGTTGATCGCCCTGGGATTCGTGTTCCTGATCTACTTCAACCGCCGGGCCAAGAACTTCAAGGACAGCCACCCCGGGGAGGAAAATCCCCTGGATAAGTGGATGACCGGCAAGGACGAGGACAAGGACGACAAGTTGTAGGGGCGTCTAGGGCAGAAACCGTCCCGTTACGGAGTTGGGGTCGGCCTTGAGCTCCTCGGGCGTGCCCTGGGCCACGATGCGCCCGCCGGCCTCGCCGCCGCCCGGGCCGAGATCGATGACGTGGTCCGAGGCGGCCACGACGTCGGTGTTGTGCTCGATGACCAAGACGCTTGCCCCCTTGTCCACCAGCCGATGCAGCACGGTGATGAGCTTGCCCACCTCCTGCATGTGCAGACCGGTGGTGGGTTCGTCCAGGATGTAGAGCGCCCCGGGCAGGCTGCGCTTGCCCAGTTCCCGGGAAATCTTGATGCGCTGGGCCTCGCCGCCGGAGAGCGTGGTGGCCGGCTGGCCCAGGTGCAGGTATTCCAGCCCCACCTCTTCGAGCACCTGCAGGCGACGGTCGAGCACGGGGTAGTTTTCGAAGAACTCCCGGGCCTGCCGCACGGTCATATCCAGCACCTCGGCGATGTTCAAACCCTTGTAGCGCACGTCCAGGGTCTCGCGGTTGTAGCGCAGCCCGCCGCACACCTCGCAGGTGACGTAGATGTCCGGCAGAAAGTGCATCTCGACGCGAATCTGCCCGTCGCC
>JBKICS010000194.1:0-8122 GCA_046567015.1 Acidobacteriota bacterium
GTAGAGCTTTGCTCCTATAAATTTTCATGAGTATTATTTACAAGGATAAATATCGAATCCAAAAAAATGTTATTATGACACCGACAATTGTTGCCAAATATTTTATTATATTTTTGGTGTATTCCTTCATTTTTATTTTTTTTGCCAATTCGCCCATTAACTGTATATAGACTGTGTCTGGCGTTATGTTGTATAGTTTCATGGTGTCTTTGAATGTTTTTATTTCTTCTGGGTCAAAATTATTCAGTATGTATTTTAAGTTTAATAGTGATAGTCTGTAGTTTCCTGACTGGTATAATCCGATGCACTTTAAAGTGAGCGCTTGGGTGTGAACAGGGTTTATTTTTAAAATATGATTTGAAGCTACTATACATAACCTATAATCTTTTTTATCAATAGCTTTGAGTGAAATGCTGATAAGAGCCTGTAATCTTATGCTATCCTTTGAACACATGGTGCTTCTCCGGGCGAATTGAGTGATATTGTCGAATGTTTTCGACCATTTATCGACGCTCGGGAGATTGTCAAGAGATATATTCAAAACTTTGTAGTGATAACAATTTGATATTTTTGATTTTTTTGAAAATCCATTTGTTTGTTGATAATTGACGTAAAAAAAACTATCTTTGACTTGGGCTTTAATTATTATGCTGATTTTATTGGTTTGTTAGGGTACAAATCGAGGGTACAAGGAACCGGGAAGGTTCAAATTTTTATGTGTGTTATTGACGTGTTTATTCAATTAAATAAGCATATTGCAGTATTTCCGGGTTCGGGTCTCGCTCCCGGTACCAAGTATTTTCAAGCGGTTACAGCACGACGTGTTGTAACCGCTTGCTTGTTTGTGTTGCCAGCCCCGGCATAGCCCCGGTCCCCTAGCGCCATTTGGTCTTGTCGAACACCCCCCGCTGCACGATTTCCCGGGTTTTGTAGGCGTCGAAATCGAAATCGCCGGGAAGGCGCGACCGGCCCGGAGCGGCCCGCCAGAGCAAACCAGCGATGACGAGCAGCGCCGCAGCAGTCAGACACCAGACCCAGGCGCTCACGGCCGGTCCCCTGTCCGGCGCCTCCGGCCGCACCGGGCGGCACGCCCCTGGGCCAGCGCCCTGGACAGCGCCAGCAGGCCAGGTCCGTCCCCGACGACAGACAGGACGGGACGGCCGCCTTGCCGGGCGGCCTGCCTGGCCAGGCTCTCCAGCAGACCGGCCACGGCCACGGGTTGTTCCCGCTTCGGGTCGGACAGTTCGAGGCCGATATGCGCGACGTTCTGGACCAGGGCCGCCACCAGGCAATCGCCCAGATTGGCCGTCCCGTCCTCGCCAAGTACGCCCACAATGCGGATATCGAGCCGGCCGTCCCGGCGCAGGGCCCGGATCAGGCCGTCCTCGGCCGGTGACAGATAGATGTCCAGGCAACACGCGGCGTCCGGGCGCGTCGCGGCCAGCCAACGCCCGGGCGCGAGGCGGGTCACGGCCAAACCCGGACCGGGCGACGGCATCTTGTCCGGTCCGGTTTGGCCCTCGGGGCAGGACAGGGGGGCAGCGCTGGGCGCGGCCTTTTGACGGTGCGGCAAAACGGAATACGGCGTCATGGCGACCTCCTCCCGGCGGAACGGGCAGGGGAACAGCCTACGCCCGGGCCGGGTCCGTGCCATCGGGCGGTCTCCCGAATCCCTCCGGGAAAATCCCCCGGGTTTTCGGGAGCCCGTCCCGAGGTGGCGGGAGAGCTGCCCGGCCGGGGTCGGGCAGGGCTGACAAGGCCGGGCGAACAGGCTATGGGCAAAGGCATTGTCCTCGCTTGCCCATTGCAACGACGCAACACCCATGAACGCCGCCATACCCCATATTTCCCTGGATGCCGCCAGCGCCGCGCGCGAGGCCGAACACGCGAGCACCGTGTCCGCCCTGCGCGAGCGCATCAAGGAACTGGACTGCCTCTACGAAATCACCCGGCTGTCCCAGCGCCAGGATCTGGCCCTGGACGACATTCTGGCCGGGGCATGCGCCGTGGCCGCCCGGGCCTGGCAGCATCCCGAAGCGGCTTGTTCCCGGGTGACCATTGGCGGGCGCAGCTACGCCACACCCAACTGGCGACGGCCGGTCAGCCGCCAGGAAAGCGCCATCCGGGTCCAGGGCGAAGTCGTGGGCCGCATCGAAACAGGCTATCTGGACCGGCGGCCCGAAGCCGATGAAGGCCCGTTTTTGCGCGAGGAGCGCCATTTGCTGGATGCCCTGGCCGAGCATCTCGGCCGCATCATCGAGGCGCGCATAAACGAAGAGCACCTGCGCCAACTCTCCCAAGAACTGATCAAGGCGCAAGAAACCGAGCGGCAGCGCATTGCCCGAGAACTCCACGACGACGTGGCCCAGAACCTGTCCCTGGTGCGCCTGGAGCTGGACCGGCTGGCGGCCCTGCCCGACGATGCGGCCGACGCCGACAGCCGCCGGATCGCCCGGGACGGCGCGGCCCGCCTGGGGACGGCCATCGCCGCCTTGCGCGTCCTGGCCGGCGATCTCCTGCCGCCCATGCTGGACCGGCTTGGCCTGGCTGCGTCCGCGGCCGAACTGTGCCGGGAAACCACGGCCCGGTTTGGCGTGGTGGTGGACTATTTCGCCGACGGCCTCGACGCCTGCCCCGTCGATTTCGAGACCGGGCTCAACCTCTACCGCGTTCTGCAGGAGGGGCTGGCCAATGCCTGCCGCCACGGCCACTGCTCGCGCATTGTGGTGCGCCTTGTCGCCTCCCATCCGCTGCTGATCCTGCGCATCGACGACGACGGGCAGGGCTTCGATCCGGCGGCGCGGCTGCCCGAGGCCCGGGCGGAGAAGCGCATGGGACTGTGGAGCATGGGCGAACGGGTGCGGCTGCTCGGCGGCCGGTTGACGATCCGGTCGCGCCCCGGCCAGGGCGTGCGGATCAAGGCCGAGGCGCCGGCCAGGGCGGACCGGGCATGAGCGAACACCCTGTGCGCATCGTCATCGTCGACGACCACGGACTTGTGCGCGAGGGCCTGGCCGCCATCTTGGCCGGCGAGCCCGACTATGTCGTGGTCGGCCAGGCGGCGGGCGTGGCCGAGGCGGTCGAGCGTGTACGGCAGCTGACCCCGGAGCTGGTCCTGCTCGACATTGGCCTCGGCGCAGGGAGCGGCCTGGAGGTGCTCGACCGGTTGGCCGGCCTGGCCCCGCGTCCCAAGGTGGTCGTCGTCACCATGCACGACCGCCTGGATCTCGTGGCGGCCTGCTTTCGGGCCGGAGCCCAGGGCTTTGTGGTCAAGGACTCGGCGGTCGTAAGCCTCCTGGGAGCCTTGGAAGCGGTGCTTCGCGGCGACCGGTACCTCGACGCGGCCATAACCCCCCAGGTGCTGCTGCGCCTGGACGCCTACGCGGCCAAAGGGCAGGCGGCCGGCGATCCGGCTTATGCGGCCCTGACGCGGCGCGAACAGCAGGTGCTGCGCCTGCTGGCCCAGGGCAAGCCGCCGGCGGTTATCGCGGCGGATCTGTTTATTTCCAAAAAGACCGTGGAAAACCATCGCGGCAATATTCTGGGCAAGCTTGGCTTGGCCAATCTGGCCGAACTGGTCCGCTACGCCGTGCGCCTGGGCATCGTGGACCTGGACGACGACGGATAAGGCGGACGAAAGACTGTGGAAACCGGGCGTTGTGCTCGTGCGGGCCTTGGATATTTCCGAGTTGTGGAGTAGGGGAAAGACAACCACCAGGGAGGCTCAATGTCCGACAACGCAAAGGCCATGGTCCTGGCGTCCTTTATCGGCGACGCCCTGGCCCTTGGGCCGCACTGGGAATACGACGTGGTGGCCCTGTCCAGACGCTTTGGGCCGGTGACCGGCTACAATGACCCGCCGGCCGATGGGTTCCACGCCGGCAAGAAAGCCGGGGAGCAGACCCATTACGGCGACCAGACCCTGGTCCTGCTGGACTCGCTGGCCGCCCGGGGCAGGTTTGACCTGGACGATTTCGCGGCCCGTTGGCGCGGACTGTTTGCCGACTACGCCGGCTACGTGGACGGCGCGACCCGCATGACGCTCAAGATCTTCGAGTTCGGCGAGGGGCCGGACAATTCCGGGTCCAATTCCATCGATCTGGCCGGCGCGGCCCGGGTGGCCCCGCTGGTCTACGCCCTGGGCGACGATCTGCCGCTTCTGGTGGAAGCGGCCCGGGCGCAGACGAAGATGACCCACAACCATGCCCGGGTCATCGAGGCGGCGGAATTCTTCGCCCGTACGGCCTGGGCCGTCCTTGGCGGCAAGAAACCGGAAGCGGCCTTGATCCTGGCCGGCGAGGCCGGCTATGCCAGCGCGCCCATCGGCCAGTGGCTGGAAATGGGGCTGGCTTCGGCCAGCGAGGACACCATCGAGGCCATAGCCGGCTTCGGCCAGACCTGCCACATCGAAGAGGCCATGCCCGGAGTCATCCACCTCATCGCCAGGCATTCCCGGGATCTCTCCGCCTGCCTGCGGGAAAACGTCATGGCCGGCGGCGACAGCGCGGCCCGGGGCCTGCTCGCCGGCATGGTGGTCGGCGCGGCCGTAGGCAGGGAAGGCCTGCCCGGGGCCTGGCTGGACGGGCTGGTCGCGCGCCCGGCCGTCGAGGCCGATTTGCAGGCCTTGGCCGTCCTCTGAGCGTGGCAATCGCCGGCCGGATTTTACACCGCCGTCGCGTTGGGTTATAGCCTGTTTCATGGCGCCAATCCCGTCCGGGAAACACCCGGATGCGACCTGTCGTTTTGTCGGCGGCCAGGGGGGAGGATATGGAAGTGCTGAACGAACATTTGCCGGAACTCGTGCAGTCGCGGATCGAGGATCTCATCAACGTCCAGACCGTTGACGAGGAAATGGCCGCCCACATGAAAGAACTCGGGGCCGGCCTGTCTGCCCTGGAGGCCCTGGCCCGGGACGAGGCCGCCGAAGAGGCCAGGCAACGCGTCGAGGACGTGGAACGCCTCATCGACCGCATCCGCCGCGATTACGTGGCCATCGCCTATCGGCAGGGCGTGGTGGACGGAGCGGGTTTCAAAAAGCTCGCGACCGGAGCCGACGCGCCCACCGGCTCCTGACCTCTTGTCTTTGGAAAGGGTCAGCGCTGGCGCAGCCGATCGAGGTGCTGACACGGAAGCAAATGCTGCTTGCACCGTGCGGGCTCGGGGCGCGGGCGAGCGGGTTTGCCGGCCGTTGGCGCGCGCAAGGAGTGACGAAGAGGCATTATGGCGGACAAGGATATCAAGGACATTGCCCACTGCGTCTACATGATCGACCTGGTGTTGCGGGAGGTCATGCATTCGTCGTTTATCGCCAACAAGGAATTCGCCACCCAGTGCATCATCGACAGCTTCGTGCGTATCCTGCGCGAAGAGGGCTATTCCGTCAGTCCGGCCCGCCTGAAAAAAATGCTCGCCTACGCCCATTGATTCCCGCGCGGTTGCGTGGCACACCCCCCTGGCCGACCATGGAGCCGTCCTGACGTCCTTTGCGGTTGTCAGGCGGCGGCGCGGCCAGCCGCGCCCACAAACCCCGGTTGACCGCCGCCTGCCGCGCGGGACGAGCCCATGCGGCCCGTTGCGGCGCTGCCTCCCGGCCGCAAGCCTCGCTCCGCGCGGCTGCGGACACCCCCGGACACGCGGCGGGTCGACCCCATCCCAGGAGTCCCGCCTGTGACCGATACCGCCAATCCGGCCTGGAAGCTCGGGCCTGTCCGTGAACCCCTTGACCGCGATGTCTCCAAGCGCATCGACGTCCTGCGCATCATCCTCATCGGCCTGATCGTCCTGGCCCACGGCGCGCGCGGCATCACCGTGCGCATCGCCGGCGAGACCGCCCCGGCCGCCCAGTTCATGCTCGACGTTTTAAACGGCCATGTGGATTTCGTGGCCGTGCCGCTTTTTTTCGCCATCTCCGGCTTTCTGTTCCTGCGCAAGGAAGAGCTGTCCCTGCCTGCCTACGGCGATATGCTGCGCAAGAAATGCCTCTCGGTGCTCGTGCCCTACATCCTGTTTAATGCCGGACTAGCCGCCTGGTTCTATTTCGTGGGCAGCATCGAGATGATGGGCTCCTGGAATTTCCTGGTCGGGGAGGGGCTTTTCACCAAGACCTTGGGCATTGGCACCACGCCCATCAACTATCCGCTCTGGTTCCTGCGCGACCTGCTCGTGGTGTTTCTCGTCTCCCCGCTGTTTCTGCTCTTTTTCAAGGAGGCCCCGGGCCTGGGGCTGGTGGCGCTTTTTTGCCTCTGGTCCGGGCTGTCCGAAGGACCGTATTCCTACCTGGGCGACATGTTCGCCTTTTATCTCGGCGGTTACATGGCCCGGTGCCGCTTGCCCCTGGCCGGGGTCGTCTGGTGGCAGCGGGCCGGCGCCTGGGCCTTTATCCTGCTGACCGCTGTCCTTGTGGGCTACAAATTCCTGGGGTTTACCGACGAGGCCGTGCGGCAGTTCCTGTTCAAGGCCAATCTGGTGCTCGGCATCGTGGCCTTCTGGCGGATGTCGGCTGTGCCGTTTATCCGGGACAGCGAGGTGTTGCGACGCATGGGCCGGCATAGCTTCTTCGTCTATCTGGCCCACGAACCGACCATGTCCGTGCTGCAGACCCGGATGCTGGCCGTGTGGCGGCCGGCCGGCGCGGCGCAGCAGATCCTTTTCTATTTTGCCAGCGGCCTGATCACCATCGTCGGCCTGTGGCTACTGGCCGAGCTGCTGTCCCGTTTTGTGCCGGCGGTGTACGGGATTTTGACCGGAGCCCGGGCGAAACCGTCCCGGGCAGTCACGGCTTCTGGGCCGGCGGTCAGATTGTCTGGCGGTGCGGGTCGCATATGATTCTTGTTTTGCCGTAAAACAGGACGATTTTCGTCGAAACAAACACGGATGATTTTCAGAAAGATTTTTATTTGCAGTATGTTGGAGACACGAAGAAACAGGTACGATTCTTGCTTTTCCCGACCAGGGAGGAACAGCAGGATATGCTGCGCATTTTGCTTGCCGAAGACGACGCCAATCATGCCACCCTGGCCCGTTTGACCCTCGAGGATGAAGGGCATCGCATCACTGCCGTAACTGACGGGAAGCAGGCCCTGGATGCCGTCGTCCACGAACCCTATGACTTGGTCGTCCTCGACATGCGCTTGCCCGAGCTGGATGGCCGGGAGTTCATTGGCCGGGTCCGGGCCGCCGGCGCGCCCCTAAGCCGCATTCCCATCGTGGTGGTCACGGGCTACGGCGTACGACAATACATCGACTTTTTTAAGGATTTCGACGTCAAACACTATCTCGCCAAGCCCTACGACTGCGACGAACTGGCCTCCATCATCCGCAGCTACGACGCTCACTGATCACTAAAAATTCGCTGTCCGGCCCGCGCCGTCCCCCGGCTGTCTGGCCGGGACCGGCTTTGCCGTTCCCACCCGCTTCCCAGGGCCGCACGGTTCCGGCCGGTTTGGGCCAAAACGCCTGGCTTCCGGCCCGCAGCCCGGCCTTGGGCCTGACCTTTCCGACCGCATGAGTGGACTTTGCCGGGGTTTTTCCGTAGACCCCAGGCGGAGTAACGCCCCATGGGCGCAAAAAGCGAGGGAATCATGCTTCGCATTGAAGATCTGCACGTGAAAATCGGCGACCGCGAAGTGCTGTCCGGCATCAACCTGCACATCGCCGACAACGAAACGTTCATCCTTTTCGGTCCCAACGGCTCGGGCAAGACCACCTTGCTCATGACGCTCATGGGGTTTGGCAACTACGAAATCACCAAGGGCCGCATCCTGTTTCGCGGCCACGACATCACCCACGCCCCCATCTACGAGCGGGCGCGCCTGGGCATCGGCATGTCCTTCCAGCGCCCGCCCACCATCCACGGCTTAAAGACCCGCCACATGGTGCGCATGTGCGCCCGCGACGGCGAGATCGACGTGGACGCCCTGGCCCGCAAGGTCAACATGGACGAGTTCCTGGAGCGCGACGTCAACGCCGGTTTTTCCGGCGGCGAGATCAAGCGCTCGGAGCTGCTCCAGCTCATGGCCCAGAAGCCCTACCTGCTGCTTTTTGACGAGCCGGAGTCCGGCGTCGACCTGGAAAACATGAAGCTCATCGGCCATACCGTGCGCGATGTGCTCACCGGCGGCAT
>JBKICS010000195.1:0-11147 GCA_046567015.1 Acidobacteriota bacterium
CCAGCGAGGCCAGGACCCCGGCCAGGGCAAAGGACAGGGCGTGGCAGAACACCGTGTCCACGCCCTGCAACCGGGCGGCCACGGCGTTTTGGGCGGTGGCGCGAAGCCCCCGGCCAAGGCGGGTGCGGGACAGGAAAAGGCCCAGCACAGCCATGGAGGCCACGGCCAGAATCAGGGCGGTGGCCGTGTCGCGTCCCAGGAACAGCGGCCCCAGGCGCAGGTCGGGGATAGGCAGCAAACGCGGCGGCATAAGCGGGTTCTTGCCCCAGGCCAGGATGGCCACGCCCTGGAAGACCAGGCTCGCGGCCACGGTGAGCATGAGCTGGCGCAGCGGCGAGGCCCGAAGGGTCAGGCCGAGCGTGGTGGCGAAAAGCGCCCGGCCGAGCAGATAGCCGGCCAGCCCGGCGGCGATCAGCGCCAAAAGGGGCGAGAGGTGCATGACGCCGGACAGCGTCATGATGCACAGCCCGCCCAGGAGCAGGAGTTCGCCCTGGGCGAAGTTGATCAGCCGGCTGGCGGAAAAGATCAGGGAAAAGCCCAGGGCCATGATGCCGTAGACGGCCCCCAGGGCCAGTCCCGAATTGACGATCTGGGCCAGATACAAGGCGAGCAATGCGACCTCGGCTAACCAGGGTTACGGACGAAAAAACGGGGGAACCGCCGCGTGCTGCGGTTCCCCCGTCAAAGGGTCGGGGGAGGGGCTATTCGGACTGGTCGATGCCGTATTCGCCCGGTTGGCTCATGCTCGAGGTATCGAGCTTGTAGGCCAGGACAATGGTGCGGCGGGCGTAGACGCCGGCGGCGCCCGGCCAGGTGGTGAGGCATACCACCAGCTCTTTCTGGCCGTCGTTGTCGATGTCGGCCAGGGTGTAGCCGACGATGGTGCCCTTGATGCGCCGGGTCTTCCACAGGAGATTCATGCCCACGCCGTCCCAGTACAGGGAGTGGATCTCGCCCTGGGAGAAGGTGCGGAAGGTCTCGAAGAACTGGGCGGCCAGGGAGATGTTCTTGCTGACCAGCACTTCATAGCGGTTGTCCTTGCCCAGGTTGGCCACGATCATGGGCAGCGGGATGTAGTAGTAGGTCCAGAGGTGGTCGCTCTTGGGCTTTTCCATGGGGGCCATGAGCGGGTCGAACTCCAGTCCGATGGCCGAACCGCAGTATTGCTCTTCGGTGGAGGCCACGCGTTCGCCCTTGGCGGTGTAGACCACGAGGTGGTCCTTGTCGTCGTTTATGATGACCTTGTAGCCGCTTTTCTCCGGCAGATAGACGAAGTTGAACGGGTTGGCCTTGCTCGGCAGGGTCAGGCGGGTGGACAGCTGGACCTGACCGCCGGAGAAGATGACGTTGTGCACGCCCTGGACGAAGATTTCCTTCTGTTCACCCTTGGAACCGACCAGCTGGCGGGTGAAGTCCGGGGCCACGGCGACCACGTTGAGATAGAGTTTGATGTCCTTGTACAGCTCGGCCAGCTTGTTGCCTTCAAGGCTCAGGATAAACGAGCGCGGTTCCTTGAAGTAGCTGGTGGACACGATGATCTCGGCCTTGCCGTCGCCGTTGATGTCCAGGGTGCTGACGTTGAGCAGGGTGAGGTTGGGCGGCGTCTCGTACTTGGCGATGGGCATCAGCTGGCGGTCCTTGTACTGGAAGACCTCCACCGAGTGCTGGGCCAGGATGACCACTTCGTTTTGCCCGTCGCCGTTGAGGTCGGCCACGGCTATGCCGCGCGACACGATGGGCATGGACTGGCTGCGCCACACGCCCGGGGTGTCGGACGGACCGGCGTAGCGGAAATTCGGGTTGAGGTAGGCCTTCTGGCCGCCTTCGGTGGTCTGGTTAACCACGAAGTCCGGATTGAGCTGGGCCGCGTCGCCGCCTTTGCCGTCGGAAGCCGCCGCGGGCGGGCGCTTGAAAATTTCGTTGTTGAGCGACTGGGCGGTGCGCTCCATGGCCGGAATCAGGTCGGCAACCTTGGTGTTGAGCGATTTGGGCCACTTCTTGCCGTCGCGGCCGACGACCATGATGTCCACGCTGGCCTGATCCCCGGAGATGGTGACCGAGCCGTAGGCCAGATAATCCACGCCCAGTTCGCTCGCCGTCTTCTTGGCTTCGGACTCCGAGGCCGGAGCCTTGGTCAGTCTGGCTCCGGTCTTGGCCTTGTCCATGGGGGCCAGATGCCCCGGCCAAGTCATCCGCGATTCGAGCATGCTCTGTACGCCCTGGCCCAGATACTGATATTTTTCAGGTCCATGCACGGTGAACGGAGCCACGGCGAAGGTTTTGACCTCGGCGGTCAAGGCGGTCGCCGGCAGGCACAGCAGGGCCGCAAGCAGCAGGGCAAGGCGACGGAAAATCGTCATAGGGGTTCCTCCGGGTCCGTATCGGACCGTGTTGTCCGGGAGCGTGGCGCCGCCAGAAGCCGGTCGGATCGCCGCGAGGCCCTGCATTACTATCAAGCCAGGGGGGTTGCAAGGCCCGGTTGCGCGCTTTCCGCTGCCCGGGGTTCCGTCATGTCGCATCTGACGTGTTTCGGTTACACCCGGGGGGAGCTGCGCCGTGATTTTCTTGCGGTGATGTAACGCAACCGTCGCCGCGCCGCCCTTGTCAGAACCGGCTGCCAGGGCTACCCCTGCACCCGCGTTCATGTTGGAGGAGAAAGTGTCCATGCCCCGGATGTGCCTGCTGGCCGCGACAGCGTTTGTCGCGGCGTTTTTGTTTGCCTTGTCTCCGTCCCGGGCCGTTGCCCAGGCCGGGGCCGTCGCCCCCGAGCCCGAAACCATCACCGTCGCCGTCGACAGGACGTTGCGGCCGACCGACCGGAAACTGCTCGGCATCAACCTCAACTATCTGCTGGACAACGACGCCAACCGTCCGCCGGGCGCGCGCCCCCTGGCCCGGGCCGTGGCCGACCTCGGCGTGGGATCCCTGCGCTATCCCGGCGGGGCCAAGTCCGACGTCACCCTGTGGGCCGCGTCGCCCTACCGCAAGCCGCATCCCACCCTGGCCCTGCTCGGCCCCGAGGAATGGCCGGCCAGCGACCGCCGCGTCTACAATCTGGCGACCCATCAGTACGCCAACAAGACGCTGGACTTCGACGCGTTCATCCGCCTGTGCCGGCAAACCGGAGCCGAACCCGTGGTGGTCATCCCCCACGACGCCATGTACCGCCCGGCCAGGGACGGTTCCGTGATCCCGGACATGGCCACCCTGCTGCAAAACGCCGTGTCGCTGGTGCGCTACGCCAATATCGAGCGCGGCTACGGCGTCAAATATTTCGAAATCGGCAACGAATCCTACTTCTACGTCTACGACGGCGGTTCCCGGGCCAAGGATTACGCCCGGGATCTCAAGCTCTTCGCCGCCGCCATGAAAGGCGTCGATCCGTCCATCCGCATCGGCGCCAACGGGCCGGTCGGCGAAACCGACGTCGGCGCTCTCGACAACATGCAAGGGGATCACACCATCTGGTGGCAGGCCGTGTTCGCCGAGGCCGGCCCCAGCATCGACTTCGTGTCCGTCCACGAATACCCCTGCTACGCCTGGTACGGCTATGACGCCTACCGGGCCCAGAGCGCCCCCATGCTCGGCGTGTCCGAAATCGACAAGGCCGCCCGCGACTACGGTCCCCCGGGCCTGGCCAAGCGGCTGCGCTACCTGCTGACCGAAGTCAACTCCGCCGACTGGTACGGCCATCCGCAAAACCTCGGCTGGAAACACGAAAACACCCTGGGCCACGCCCTGGTGCTGCTGGACATGCTGGAGCAGGCCGTGAGCGACCCCCGCGTCGTCACCGCCCAGATCTGGGCCACCCGGTGGCTCAACAACGCCAAGAATCCCGAACTCTGGGACGCCCTCGACGCCCACAACAAGCCTCTTCCCACCGGCGCCGCGCTCAAGATTCTGGCCGAGCACCTCGGCTCGCGCATCGTGGCCACGACCGATGCCCCCGAAATCCGCGCCTTCGCCACCCGCGACGACCGGAAACAGGAACTCGACCTGCTGCTCATCAATAAAAGCAGCGCCCGGTCGGCCGCCGTCCGCCTGCTCGGCGGGCAATCCGGCAACATCGCCAGCCGCGTCGTCTGGGACGGCAGCGGACCGGACGACAAAGAGCCGCGCCTGCACGCCGCCTCGCCCGTCCCCGTGTTCGGCGACCGGATGACCATTGCCCTGCCGGCCGTGTCGCTCACCATCGTCCGGGTGCCCTTGTCGTCGGACAAGGACGTGGGGCTGCATTTCGCGAACTTGCGGCGGCCGGGGAAGGAAACGGGCCGGGTGACGGATAGGGAACAGGAGAAGGGAAAACGGAAGATCGGGCTCTGCCCGAACCCGCCGGGGGCCTGAGGCCCCGGCCCCCCCGTCCGGGACAGCGTTCCGGCTTATCCCACGACGACGCTGTTGCGGCCGGCTTCCTTGGCGGCGTAGAGGGCGGCGTCGGCCCGGGCGATGAGGGTTTTGGGGGTTTCGCCGGGGACATTGGCGGCGATGCCGAAGCTGCAAGTGACGTGGCCGGCGGCGGGGAAGGGGTGGTTTTCGATCTCACTGCGCAGGCGTTCGGCGAGTTGGCGTGCTTCCTCGGCGCTGGTTTGGGGGGTGATGAGGAGGAATTCCTCGCCGCCGTAGCGGCCGAAGGTATCGTGGTCGCGGACGTGGTGGGTGACGAGGTGGGTGAGCGTGGTGAGGACGGCGTCGCCGGCGGGGTGGCCGTAGGTGTCGTTGACCTGTTTGAAGTGGTCGATATCGAACATGATGACGCAGATGTTGTCGGCGTGTCGGGAGGCGCGGTTGCATTCGCGTTCCAGGGCTTCGGCGAGTTCGGCCCGGTTGGCGATGCCGGTCAGGGCGTCGGTGGTGGCGCGCAGGTGCAGGATACGGCGTTCTTCGGCCAGGGGGGTGATATCGGTGAAGGTGATGATGGTGCGGTCGAGTTCGGGGAAACTGGAGGCCGAGACGAGGTAGGTGCGCGAATCGTCGGCCTTATTGGGCAGGGGGGTGAAGACGGCCTGATGGGTGCGGTTTTCGCTGGGGGCCATAAGCCTGGTCCAGGTCAGGTCGGCGGCGTCGAAGCCGCGCCCGTCGAGTTCCAGGAACCGTCCGGCGTGTTGGCCGAGCTTGAGGGTTTCGAGGTCCGGCGCGCCGAGGAAGTCGAGGAAGGTGCGGTTGATGTAGTCCACTTCGCCGGCGTGCAGGGTGAGGATGAAGTTGGGGTTGATGTCGAGGATGAAGCGGAACATGCCGGCCCGGTCCTCGTCGGCCCGGGCGTCGAGGAGGGTTTTGGCCTCCTTGGCGAGCAGGGTGAGGAGGTTGTCGGCGTCGATGGGTTTGACCACGTACCCGTCGATGCCGATGTCGATGGAGCGCAGGAAAAAGCGTGTGTCACTGTGGGCGGTGACGAGGATGACCGGGGTGGTAGGGTCCAGGGCCTTGATGGCCTGGGCCATGTCCAGGCCGTCGAGGCGGGGCATGTTGATGTCGGTGACGACGATGTCGGGCCGTTCGTCTTTGAAGACGTCGAGGCCCTGTGCGCCGTCGGCGGCGGTGCTCAGGCGCGCGGCGAAGCGGGAGAGCAGGAGGCTTAACTGTTCGCGGGCGAAGCGGTCGTCCTCGACCACGAGGATATGCATGGAGCGCAGGGGGCGCAGGCGTTCGGGGAGTCGTCTGGGGGGCGTCATCGGCCGTCTCCTGGGTTGCCGTCCTTAGTCCGGAGCGCGGCGGCGGGAGCCGCCAGGGGCAAGCGGATGGTCAGCCGCGCTCCGTGTGCGTGGTTGGTCGCGGTCAGCGAGCCGGACATGTGGTCGGTGATGATGGTTTTGGACATGTACAGGCCAAGGCCGGTGCCGCCCTGGCTGCCCTTGGTGGTGAAGTAGGGGTCGAAGATGCGGTCCATGATTTCGGGGGAAAGCCCGCTGCCATTGTCGACGATGGAGATCACGGCCTGCCCCCGGCGCTCCATGACGCGGATGTCGATGCAGCCGATCTCCGGCTTGTGGGCCAGGATGGCGTCCTTGGCGTTGCTGAGGAGGTTGAGGATGACCTGGGCGCATTCGCCTCGGAAGCCTTCCACGCGCGGGTTGTGCCGGGCCACGAGGCGCAGGACGATGCCGTATTGGGCCAGGCTGGCCTCGATGAGCAGCAGGGCGTCCCCGATGGCGTCGATGACCAGGAAGGGTTCGCGTTTGCGGTCGGGTTTGAAGAAGTTGCGGAAATCATCGATGGTCGATGACATTTTGCGAAGAATTTCGAATGCTTGTGTGTGGGCGACGTCGAGGGCTTCGGTGTCGTCGCACACGGCTTCGTATTCAAAGCGCAGGTTGGCCAGAAGGATGCTCAAGGCGTTTAAGGGCTGTCGCCACTGGTGGGCGATGTTGCCGATCATTTCGCCCATGGCGGCGAGCCGGGTCTGGTTGAGGAGCAGGATATCCTTCTGACGGTTTTTCTCGGTCTCCTCGCGCACCCGCCGGGCCAGGTCGCGGTTGAGCGCGGATATTTCCTCCTGGCGGGCGGCCAGGGCGGCCTGGACGCGTTTGCGCTCGGTGATGTCGCGCACGTTGGCCAGGATGACGCGGCGGTCTCCCACGGTGATGCGGCGCAGGTAGACCTCGACGTCGAACTGGCTGCCGTCGTGGGGACGGCGGGCCTTCCATTCGAAGAAGCGTTCCTCGCCGGCCATGGCGTCGCGCCAGTACGTGGCCAGCTTGTCCATGGGATTATCCGGGCTCGAGTAGTCGACGTCGATAAAAAACGAGGCGGCTTCCTCGCGGCGCACGCCGTAGAGTTCGAGCATTTTGTCGTTGACGTCGATGATGCTCCCGGCGGCGTCGTGGAGGAAAATGGCGTCGTAGGTGCTGTTGAAGACCTTGCGGAAGCGGTCCTCGGAAATCTTGATGCGTTCCTCGTTGGCCCGACGCTCGGAAATATCCCGGAAAAAGGCCAGGATGGCCGGTTTGCCGCCGTAGGTGATGGGTTGGGCGGAGATGTCGGCGTGGAAGGTTTCGCCGCTGCCGCGCCGACAGGCGATGTTTTCCAGCAGTTGCCGGCTGCCGGCGGCGATGGCGGCGAAACGGTCCTCGGCGAGTTGCCGGTCGGCCTCGGGGTGGAGGTCGCAGGGGGACAGGGCGGTGAGCTGCTCCGGGGTGTAACCGAACATGCGGCAGGCGGCGGCGTTGACCCGCACGACGGTCCGGGCCGTGGCGTCGGCGATGACGAGTCCGTCGGAGGTCTCGTTGTAGATGGCTTCGAGTTCCTCGTTGGTTTCCCGCAGACGCGCCAGGGCGTCGCGGTAAGGAGTGATGTCGCGGGACAGGGTGACGAGGCCCTTGGGGCTGCCGTCCGGGTAAAACAGCGGGGCCTTTATGACGTCGAAGTGGCGGACCTGGCCGCCCGGCGTGGGGATGGTTATGCCGTAGACGGTGACGGAGCGGGTGGCCCAGGCCCGTTCGTCGGTGGCCACGGCTGCGGCAAAGGCGTCGTGGGCGCAGGTGGTTTTCTCGGCCAGTTCCTCGTCGGTCAGGCCCTGCCAGGGGTGGCAGGTCAGGCCGTAGTCGTCGATCTGGGCCTGGTTGGCCACGATCCAGCGCCCCTTGGCGTCCTTGAAGCAGACCGGATCGGGCATGGCGTCGAGCAGCGAGCGCAGGCGTTCCTCGCTCTCGGCCAATTCCCGGGCGGCCCGCCGGCGCTCCGAGGTTTCCAGGGCCAGGCTCAGCCTGTCGGCCATGGAGCCGGCAAAGGCCTGTTCGTCGTCGGACCACGGCCGCGCCGCGCCCTGCTGCTCCAGGCGAAGCACCCCGGCCATCCGGCCGGCGAAGCGGTAGGGCGCGTCCAGAAACGAGCCGATGCCGCGGGGCGTCAGGTAGTTCTCGGCAAAGCCCCGGGCCAGGGGCGCGTTCATGGCGTCTTCGGCGACCACGACCCGCTCGTGGGCCACGGCTTCACAGTATGGTTGGGACACATCCAGGGACAGCCCCTCGTCCTGGCGGGCGGAGCCGCTGCCGAGCAGGCACAGCAACCGATCATGGCTCGGCGTGAAGACCCAGACCTCGGCCCGGGCGACGCCGACGACCGCTACGGCCCGCTCAAGCAAGGTGGCCGCGAATTCCTTGAAATCGCCGGTTTCCAGGGACTGCATGCCGCTTAAATCGAAGATGGCCCGGGCCTGGGCGTTCAAACGGACGATGCGTCCGGTCAGCTCCTGTTCCCGCCGGCTGATCTCGCGAAAGAGCAGGTGGGAGGGGCGGCTTATGCCCGTCACCACGATGGCCTGGCAACTGAGGCAATAGCCCAGGACCTTGAGGGTATGCCCGACCATGTCGGCCGTGCCGCCGGGTCTGCCCACGGCGAAAATGGCCCCGGACACGGCCAGACAGCCCAGGGAGGCCAGCAGCAGGGAGCCGATGGACGGCGACGATTGCTCCCTGGTGCGCCACACCCCGACCCAGGCTCCGGCGAAAAGCAGCGCGGCCAGGCCGAGCCCCAGCGTCTCGGTTAGATCGCGCCCCCGGCTCGGATCAAAAAACGGTCTGGCCAAAAGACCAAAGACATCCAGGGCGCTGCAAGGAACCAGGAGCAGCGCCAGGAAAACGGCCCCGCCGCCCACCCAGGCCCCGACGACCAGGGTGCGCACGCGGCTGTTCTGGGCCCGCAAGGCCCCGAAGCAAACGGCCATGGACAGGATCAGCATGCCGGCCGTTCGCAGCCCGGACAAAATCGCCGCCGTTTGGGGTTGGCGGGCCAGGTCGGCCACGACAACCAGCCGCGCCCCGTCAAAAGACGCCGCCGCCAGAAAGGCCATGCCGAGAATGAGGTAGAACCCGTGCTCCACATGGGGCCGGGCATTCCAGATGACCAGGAAGGTGGCGGCCCCGGTCAGGGCGCAGGCCAGATCGGCCAGGATCTCGAACAGATGGGGGACGAGGGAACCGATGACGGCCATGGTCGCGACAATCGCGCCCAGCAACCAGAGTTCCTTGGCCAAGGCCAGAAGCGGCTGGGGCGTCGCCGCCGGACGCGGCGACGTCGGCAGGATGGTCATGGCCGGCCCGGCCCGGCCGCCGGCAAGGTCGAGCAACAGGTCGGGCAGGGGCTTGGGCCGGCGCAGTCGGGACAGAACTCGGAAATAGGACGCACAGCAACTCCGATGGAAGGGATAGGATACAGCCCTTTGCAGACTATTTCCCTCTACGTCGGTCGGGTATGCGCGTCAAGGTTCCCTGACCCCGGCCGGGCCAGGGGGATTGACAGACGCGGGGGGGCGGGATTATTCCTTTAGTATTCGGATAGTTCAGTCATTATTTTCGAGGCGCGCCATGTCCCGAATGCTCCGATTGCGGCCCCAGGCCTTGTCCTCCGCCCTGCTGTTCGTGCTGCTGCTGACCGGCTGCCAGAAACAACTGCCGCCGCCAAGCAGTCCGCCGCCGCCGCCAACCCAGGCCGAACGCCTGCAGAGCCTCAAACAACGCGTCGCCGCCGGACGCTGCGCCCAAGCGCTGCCCGACCTGAACGCATTCGTGGACCAAGTGCCCGATTCCGCCGAAGCCTTCCTGCTGCTGGGCCTTTGCAACGCCAAGCAAAACGACCCCGAACGGGCCGGAACCGCCCTGTCCCGGGCCGCCAGCCTCGAACCGGACAATCCCCGGCCCCTGGAGGCCCTGGGCATCCTGCGCTACGGCCAAAAAAAGTACCCCGCCGCCAGGGACGCCCTCACCCGGGCCGCCGCCCTGGGATCCAGCAATGCCCAGACCTACTATTACCTCGGCAACCTGGACATGCAGGCCGGCCACTGCCCGCAAGCCCTGGACAACTATCGCAAAGCCATGGCCAAGGATCCCGCCTACCACGACGCCTTCAGCGAATACCGCGCCGCCGCCGCCGCCTGCGCCAAGCCGGGCATGGGCGGTGGGAACCGGGGGAGCGGCAAGCCGTAGGAGGTTGGAGGAATCGGGGCGCTGCCCCGAACCCCCGCCGGGGGCCTGAGGCCCCCGGACCCCCGACTGGGCTGGAAGCGGGTTGGCGGGATGGTCGCCAGCGCCCCGATTGGCTACGCGTCGCCGCTGCTGACGCCGGCCGAGGAGAACGTGGCCATCTTATTGTAGATATTGGCGCTGGCCCGCAGCAGGAACAGCGCCAGCGCCGCGCCGGTGCCCTCGCCCAGGCGCAGTCCCAGGTCGAGCAGGGGTTTTTGGCCCATGGCGCTCATGATGGCGGCGTAGCCGGGTTCGGCCGAGGCGTGGCTTAAAAACGCGTAGTCGGCGACGGTGGGGCAGATGGCCCGGGCGGCGGTGTAGGCGGCGGTGGAGATGAACCCGTCCACGGCGATGGGCAGGCGGTTGGCGGCCGCGCCCAGGACCAGGCCGGCCAGGCAGGCGATTTCCAGTCCGCCCAGGGCGGCCAGGATGGCGACCGGCTCGCCCGAGGCGACGACGGCGCTGTGGCGGGCCAGGGCCTGCTCGATGACTGCGGCCTTGCGGGTCACGCCGTGGGCGTCAAGCCCGGTGCCGGGGCCGGTGATGTCCTTCGGGGCCAGTCCCAGGTAGGCGCAAAAAAGCGCGGTGGAGGGCGTGGTGTTGGCGATGCCCATGTCGCCGGTGCCCAGGGCCTTGATGCCTTCCCTGGCGGCCTCGTCGGCCAGGGCGACGCCGAGCAGCAGGGCGTCGAGGCAGGTGTCGCGGCTCATGGCCGGGCCGGTGAGGAAATTGGCCGTGCCCGAGGCCACGCGGGTTCCGGCGAAGCGCGGGTGGGCCGGGAAGGGTTCGCCCAGGCAGCCGGCGTCGACCACCCGGAGATCGATGCCGGCGGTGTCGGCCAGGACATTGATTCCGGCTCCGCCGGCCAGGAAGTTGGCCACCATCTGCCGGGTGACTTCCTGGGGAAACAGGCTGACGCCCGCTTCGGCCACGCCGTGATCGCCGGCGCAGACGTAGATGCGGGCGGGATCGACGACCGGGATCTGGCCGCCGGTCATGGCGAACAGGCGCTCGGCCATTTCTTCCAGGCGTCCGAGGCTGCCGCGCGGCTTGGTGAGGTTGTCGAGATGGGCCTTGGCGACCGGGAACAGGGCCGGATCGACAGGCCGGATGGCGGCCAGGACATCGGACAGGGTGCGGGACATGGGTGCTCCTTTGCACGTTTCAAACGGCGGCGGCCGGAAGGGT
>JBKICS010000196.1:0-2876 GCA_046567015.1 Acidobacteriota bacterium
TCGAGAAAGGGGGCGTGGGCCGTGGCCCGGGCCGCGCCCTGCCGTTCGGGCACTTTTTCGGCCAAGTTCAGCAGGCTGACCACGCCGTCGGGCAGTCCGTCCAGGGCAACGGCCACGCCGCGCTGGCGGGCCAGGGCCAGGATGGCCCGGCACTGGGTGAGAAACAGGCTGTCCCAACCCGTCACGCCGGTACAGGCAAAGGCCAGGGTCTTGGGCGGCGGCACGGCGGCCAGGGCCTGGTCCACCGGGGCAAGGTCCGGCAGCTTCCGGTCCATGCGCCAGGATCCGGCCAAGGCGAGGGTCAGGACGCCGTCGACCACGGCGATGTCGCGGGTCGGAGCATCGGCCCGGGGGCGGTTGGCAACGGCGCGGCTCATGCGGGCAAAAAACCTTGGAGCATGGGATATCCGATTATCTGGCGGCTTTCCCGGCTACGGGCCGGGGCGACGACACAATGCCCCCCCTTGACCCGATTGCCAAGCGTCATTTTTGCTTAGGATACAGGCGCTCGCACTGCTGGGAGCAGAGGTTGCCGCCGTGCAGGAGCATGTAGCCGCAGTTGCGCACGGCGTAGACGTTGCCCGGGTCCAGGGCGATCCGGTCGCAGGCGGCGCTGCAGGCCCGGGCATCGGGATAGGCAACCTCGAAGACGCTCTGGAACGACCGGCAGATGTCCATGTCCGAGTCGCAGGGATCGGAACCAAACGGCATGATGCAGGTGCCGAAAAACACCGAATCCGAATAGGGCTTCTGGGGTGTGCAGGCGGTAAGCAAGCCAAGGGCCAGGGCAGCGGCAACAAGCGCGCGACGCGACATGACGACCTCCGAAGGTTACGGATGGGATTTGCCGGCAACGGCCACGCCCACATTCTAGCACACGTCCGCGAAAAAACGCCAGGACGCCATGCGGCGCGGTCGCGCTAGCGACCGGCCAGATAGGCGAATATCGTCTGGCCGTACAGGATCTGCATCACCCCCCCGAAGCACAAAAACGGTCCGAAGGGGATGGGCATCTGGCGGTCCCTGCCCCGGCCGAGCACGTAGAACGGACTGGCGGCCAGCGCCGCCAGACTCCCGATCAGCACGGCATAGGGCAGCCCGAAACCGCCCACGGCCCCGCCGATGGACAGCATGAGCTTGACGTCGCCGCCGCCCAGGCCGTCCACGCCCTTGGCCCGGCGGTAAGCGACGGCCAAAAGCCAGAACACGCCAAACCCAGCCGCCGCCCCCACCGCCGCCGACACCGGTCCGATGGCCGGGTCCAGCGCCCCGAGGGCAACCCCCAGGACCGCCGCCGGGTAGGTGAGGTAATTGGGCAGCAGATAGACCTGGAAATCGATGCCCGAGGCCACGATAAAAAGCCCGACCAGGGCCAGATGGCCCACGAACCACCAACTCGGCCCGAATCGGATCGCGACCAGGGCGGCAAAGACCGCCGAGGCCAGCTCGATGAGCGGATAGAGGATGGAAATGGGCTGGCGACAACTGGAACAGCGCCCCCGCAGGGCCAGCCAGCTCACCAATGGAATGAGTTCCCATGGCCGCAGCCGATGGCCGCAGGCCGGGCAATGCGACGGCGGCGAGACGATGGAGGTCTCCTCGATGCCGCGTGAGACGCACACCGAATAGAAGCTGCCGAGAAAAAGTCCGAGCACGGCGGCGGCGGCCGGAAACACAGACGCGAACAGGGCGGGAGGGATGGCTGCTGGCATGCGGTTGTTGTGGCCATCCAGGCGCTTCGCGTCAAGCCTCGGGCGCGGGCCGGGCTGTGGACACGCCCCGGGGAAGGCGCTAACAACGCGGTCATGCAACTCTTTTCCCGCACCGCCGCCACGCCCGAGATTCGGGCGGCCCGGCTCTCCCTGGCCGTGGCCGTGGGCCTGCTCGGCATCAAGATGGCCGCCTGGATGCTCACCGGCTCGGCCGCCATCCTGTCCGACGCCCTGGAATCCATCATCAACGTGGTGGCGGCGGGGTTTGCCGTGTTCAGCGTTTCGGTGGCCGCGACCCCGCCGGACAAGCGCCATCCCTACGGCCACGGCAACGTCGAATATTACGCCGCCGGCATCGAAGGGCTGCTGATCCTGCTCGCCGCCGCCGCCATCATCTGGGAATCCTGGGACAAGATTTTCCATCCCCAGGCGCTTCCCAACCTCGGCGCGGGCATCGTGCTGCTCATCGCGGCAAGCGCCGTCAACCTCTGGCTGGGCCTGCTGCTGCTGCGCCAGGGCCGCGCCTCCGGCTCGCTGACGCTTGTGGCCGACGGCCGGCACGTGCTCACCGACGTCTGGACCTCGGGCGGGGTGCTCCTCGCCCTGGCGCTGGTCCTTTTGAGCGGCTGGCTGTGGCTCGACGGCGCCATCGCCTGCCTGGTCGGGGCCAACATCGCCTGGACCGGCATCGGGCTTATCCGCCAGTCCGTGGCCGGATTCATGAACGAATCCGACCCGGCCCTGCTGGAAGGCATCTGCAATCTGATGCGGGAACACCGGCATCCGGCCTGGATCAACGTCCACCGGCTGCGGGCCTTCAAGTCCGGCCGCTCCGTGCACGTCGATCTCCACCTCATCCTGCCCCGGGACATGACCCTGGCCCTGGCCCACGTGGAAGTGGAAGCCCTGGAAAAGCTTTTACGCGAGCATCTCGGTCCCGAGGCCGACGTCATGATCCACGCCGACCCCTGCGCCGACGACTGCTGCCCCGTCTGCGACGCCGAACCCTGCGATCTGCGCACACACCCGCTCACCAGCTCGCCCCAGTGGTCCCCGGACACCGCCTGCTCCCCACTGCGCGGCGATTAATGCCTCCGGCGGCCGGGAGGGGGTAACCCCCTCCCGGACCCACCCTGCCTGGGGCGCGCTTTTCACTTCGGGCTT
>JBKICS010000197.1:0-2821 GCA_046567015.1 Acidobacteriota bacterium
GAGGATCAGTCCCCGCCATTTCGAATCCCGGGGCACGCCCACGCGATCGAGCATGGCGCAGACGGATTCGGAACAGGCATCGGGAACGCTTGTTGTCCTGGAAAAACCGTTATCCTTGCGCATGGACTGGGCACCCTCCCAATATCGTCTGAACTGGCCTCACTTCCACCCTGTACATGGATTCGGCGCCTCCTGGAAGAGGCTTGGGCGATTGGCCCTCTGCTTGCCCGGGGGCGGCCGCCATGGTAGAGGAAACCCTGCTGCCGTCGCAGCAACACGGAGGCGCAATGGACTTGCAAGTGACCCGGCACGGCCGTTTGACCCTGGTGTCCGGCCTGCCGAAAGTTTTCGACTACACCGTCTGCCCGGACTTTCAGCGGCTGCTGGCCTCGCATCTCGAAGACGCCCCGGCCCTGCTGGTGTTTGACCTCTCCGGCGTGGATTTCATGGATTCCAGCGCCATCGGCAGCCTGATCACCGTGCGAAACCGCCTGCTGCCGGGCGGCGGCGCCGTCGGCCTGTGCTCCATCGCCGAGGGCGTGGCCAAGGTGCTGCGCATCGCCGACCTGGGCAAGGTCTTTGCCCTGTACGCCGACGTCCCCGCCGCCCAGGCCGCCGCCACGGCCTGATCCCCTTTTCCCGTTCCGCCATGCTCGTACGCTACACGCCCGGCGCAACCGGCCTCGTCGCCTGGCTGCGGCGGGCGGTCCGGGCGGTTCTCTATCTGCCGACGTTTTGCCGCATGGCCCTTGATCCCTGCTATCCCTGGATCAACGCCGGGGCCGTGCGCTTTTTGCGAGCCCGGCTCACCAAACGCATGACGGGATTCGAGTGGGGCGGCGGGCGCAGCACCGCGTTCCTGGCCCGGCGGGTGCTGACCCTGGTTACGGTTGAGCACAACGCCAAGTGGCAACGGCGCACCCTGGCCTTGCTGGCCAGCCAAGCCATCGGCAACGTCGCCTGCCGCTTCGTGCCGCCAGGCGGCGATCCCGGCCGGCCCCAGGCCCGGCCGGACATCTGGCGACGCCTGGGGCATGTCCATCGCCAGCCGCAGTACGCCGCCTACGCCGACGCCATCCTGGAGTTTCCCGAGGACAGCTTCGATTTCGTGCTCATCGACGGCCGGGCCCGGGTGGAATGCGCCTACAACGCCCTGTCCCGGGTGCGGCCGGGCGGATTTATCCTGCTCGACAACAGCGAATGGGAAAAATACGCCCCCATCTTCGCCGCCGCCGCCGGCTGGACCCGCCTGGATTTCGAAAACGGCGTCTGGCGCACCTCGGTCCTGTGCCGTCCCGACTCCCCGTCCGCCCCCGCCGGGTGACAGCCGCCCGGGCAAGCCTTATATGTCAGGCCATGACAGTCCCCAACGATCAGCTCACCCTGCGCTTCGCCCGCTCCATGTCGGAAATCGACGGCCCGTCCTGGAACGCCCTGGCCGCCTCCCTGGACACCCCGTTTTTTGAATGGGAGTGGCTGAAGCTCCTGGAGGATTCCGGCAGCGCCGCCCCGGCCCGGGGCTGGTATCCCAACCATTTGATCGCGACGGCCGGCGGCAAGCTCGTGGGTGCGCTGCCCATGTACCTCAAGTGGCACTCCGACGGCGAATTCGTCTTCGACCAGCTCTGGGCCGAGGCGGCCACCCGCCTGGGACTGCCCTATTATCCGCGCCTGGTCGGGGCCACGCCCTTCACCCCGGCCACCGGCCTGCGCTTTCTCATGGACCCGGAACTGAACCAGACGCGCCTGTCGCGCCGGTTGTTCGAGGCCATCGAACACTTCTGCCAGGGCAACGGCGTCCAGGGCGCGGCGCTTTTATTCACCGAACCGGAGTTCGCCGCCGCCGCCGAGGACTACGGCTTCACCAGCTGGCGGCACCAGGGCTACATGTGGCGCAACCGGGGCTATGGCGATTTCGACGCCTTCCTGGCGACGCTTAACGCCAACCGGCGAAAGACCATCCGGGGCGAGCGCAAGGCCCTGGCCGCCTCCGGCGTCCACGTGGAGATCGTGGCCGGCTCCGACATCCCGGACGCATTTTTCCCGCTCATGCAGCGCCTCTACGACAAGACCAACGCCAAGTTCGGCCCCTGGGGCTGCCGCTACCTCACCGAGGAAGTGTTCGAGGGCATGCCCGCCGCCTTCCGCCACCGCCTGGCCTTTGCCGCCGCCTATCGGCCGGGCCGCCGCGAGCCCATCGCCCTGTCCCTTTTGGCCCACAAGGGCGACATCCTCTTTGGCCGCTACTGGGGTGCGTTCGAGGACGTGCCTTTCTTGCACTTCGAGCTGTGCTACTACGCCCCCATCGCCTACGCCATCGCACAAGGCCTCAAGCGCTACGACCCCGGCATGGGCGGGGCGCACAAGGCCCGGCGCGGCTTCGCCTCGGTGTCGAGCTACAGCGCCCACCGCTACTTCGACCCGCGCATGGACATGATCTTTCGCACCCACATCGACCGGGTGAACGTTATGGAGAAAAACTACATCGACGAATTAAACGAGCTGATGCCGCTGCGGCGCTGTTAGTGCATTGAAATAAAAGGACAAGACGAGAGAAGATGCCTCCGGCGGCCGGGAGGGGCTCAGCCCCTCCCGGACCCACCCGAAAGGGGGCAGTATTAGGGGGGCTTAGCTGGAGGGTGGCAATCAGGTCCGCTGTGGATCGGGCAACCCGGCGAAGGCGCTTGACGCGGACACCGTTGCCCCGGCGGTCGGGTGACCAAGACGCGTACCTGGCCGTCACCTGTTCGCGCCAGTCACGATGCCCTCTCAACGGTTTCCGTTGATACGGTCCAGACAATGGTCTAAAATCGAGGCAACT
>JBKICS010000198.1:0-3316 GCA_046567015.1 Acidobacteriota bacterium
CTCTTTTAAAAATACACCCGCCTTGCATTCTCTGTGGACGCCCCACCTCCCAACCACCCGACGCGCGAGTCCCCCGGGTGGGATTCCAATCGGGCTGTCGCTCTCTTTGGCCGCTGGAGGCAATTATCCAGTACTGCCGTTCCATTGACCGTCTGCGGCATGCTTCTTTTTGTCGGTGGTTCCATTTATTCTGGAAAGCGAGAGGCGTAAATCGCCTTTTTGTGGACCGTGCCGTTTTTAAGCTCACTCGTTACGTCAGGAAAACCCATGAATCCGACCATGTTGCTTCCCCTGGCCGTTGTCCTTGATCTCCTGCTCGGCGATCCGCCGGGCTGGCCGCATCCGGTGCGGGCCATCGGCTGGGGCTACGCCCGACTGGACGCCCTGGCCGACCGGCTGGGGTGGCGCAATAGACTCTTCGGGGCGCTCTGCGTCCTTGTGGTCGCCGGCGGCAGCGCCGTTGCGGTCTGGGCGGCCTGCTCCCTGCCGTTTCTCGGGTCGCTCGCCGCCCTGTATTTCGCCTATGCCGGCCTGGCCCTGGGGAGCCTGCTGGCCGAGGCCCGGCGGGCGGCACGCTTCTTGATCGCCGGAGAGTTGGACGCCGCGCGCACGGCCGTCGGCGGACTGGTCAGCCGGGACACGACCGCCCTTGACGCGCCGGATTTGTGGCGGGCCCTGGCCGAATCCGTGGCCGAGAACGCCAACGACGGCTTCACGGCGCCGCTCTTCTGGTTGGCCCTTGGCGGTCCGGTCGGGCTTTGGGCCTACAAGGCCGTGTCCACCGCCGACTCCATGTGGGGCTACCGCACCGCGCGTTACCAGGCGCTGGGCTGGTTCGGGGCCAGGGCCGACGACGTGCTGGCCTTTGTTCCGGCCCGACTCACCGTGGCCGGTCTGTGGCTGGCCGCCAGGATTCTGGGGCGGGGGCAAGGCGTGAAACTTGGCGACATCGCCCGCGACGCCCGCAAAAGCGCCAGTCCCAACGCCGGTTGGCCCATGGCGGCGGCGGCTTGGCTCTGTGGCGGCGGCATGGGTGGTCCGTCGCGCTACTTTGGCAGAATTGTTGAAAAACCTCGGCTCGGACCTGAAGCAGGACCATGGGACGCGGAACGCATGCGGTTGTTGAGTAGAATGGTATTGTTAACGGGGTGTATTGTTGCCACGACAATATTTCTGCTGCGAATCGCTGTCACCGTTTAGGCTGTTGGCTGGTATTGCGAAGCGCGCTTTGTGCAATCCTCACTGCAGCAGTCCGTTATGACTGCGAAGCGGACGTGGAAATGATTTCTTGTTGACGAGTTTCCAGGCGGGATGCTAACAAATACAGTACGATTTTTTGAGGAGGGCAGACGTATGGCATTCGAAGGCACCGTCAAATGGTTCAGCGACAAGAAAGGCTATGGTTTCATCATGCGCGAAGGCGAAGATGATGTCTTTGTTCACTACTCGTCCATTGAGGGCGAAGGGTTTCGCACCCTGCGCGAAGGGGAACTTGTATCCTTTGAAATTCTTCAGGGTGAGCGCGGGCCCAAAGCCACCAATGTAGTGCGGCCGGCCTAGCGTACATTGCAAATACGATGTAAAAAGCCCCCGTCGGACGTTCCGGCGGGGGCTTTGTTGCGATCTTGCGTCAGCCTACGCGCCAAGGGCCTTGGAGCGATCCCGTGAGGCCACGGCCGCGTCGATGATGGCGGCGCGCACGGCCTTGCGGTCCAGGTGCATGAGCGCCTCGATGGTGGTGCCGGCCGGCGAGGTCACCATCTCGCGCAAAACACTCGGGTGCAGGCCCGTTTCCACGGCCAGTTTGGCCGTGCCCTCGAACAGGCCGAGCACGATGTCCGTGGACTTGTCCCGGGCAAAGCCCATGAGCACCCCGGACTCGATGAGTGCTTCCATGAAATGGAGCACGTAGGCCGGTCCCGACCCGGCAAGGCCGGTGAAGGCGTCGAAGAACTTCTCCTCCAGCACGTAGGTGCGCCCCAGGGCGGCAAAGAGCTTGCCGACGAAGTCCTTCTGTCCGGCATCCAGGGCGGCGTCGTCCAGACACAGGGCGAACTGTCCCGCGCCGACCAGGGCCGGGGTGTTGGGCATGACCCGCACCACCGGACATTTGCCGCCGGCCAGTTCCCGCAGCTTGTCCATGGTCACGCCGGCCACGATGGACACGATGACCGTTTCCGGCCCGAGATGCGGGGCCAGCTCGGCCATGGCGGCGGCGAGGTACTGGGGCTTGACGCACAAGACGAGATAGTCGCTGGCAGCCGCCAGATCCTCGGGCGTGGCTGCCGCCTTGGCCAGCTTTTGGCCGACCAGGGCCGCGACTTTGGCGGCATCGACGTCGTAGGCCACGGCCGAGACGTCGGGAACCGGCCCCAGGCCCTTGATGATGGCCGCGCCCATGTTGCCCGCGCCGAGAAATCCGATGACGGCGGCCATGGCCTTAGCCCACCATCTCGAGGGTGCTGAAGAAATAGGCGGTCTCGAAGGCGGCCGTCTCGGGGGCGTCGGAGCCGTGGACGGAGTTCTTCTCGATGTCGAGCGCGTAGCGCTTGCGGATGGTGCCTTCCTCGGCGTTGGCCGGGTTGGTGGCGCCCATGAGCTTGCGGTATTTGGCGATGGCGTCGTCGGCTTCCAGAATGGAGACGACCACCGGGCCGGAGATCATGAAATCAACCAGGCTGCGGAAGAACGGACGTTCCTTGTGCACGGCGTAAAAGCCTTCGGCTTCGGCGGCGGACAGCTGGATCATCTTCATGGCCACGACCTTGAGGCCGGCGTCCTGGATCATTTTGAGGATGGCGCCGGACAGGTTGCGGGAAACTGCGTCGGGCTTGATGATGGAAAGGGTACGTTCCATGGGGTATGCTCCTTGATGGCGATGGTTTGGTTGCGGGCGCGAACTCCCGGCGAGGCGGGCCTTACCGCGAATCGGCCGCCAAGGCAAATCTAGGCCGCATGTCCGGCGATGACCCGCAGGATTGCGTCGCGGTCCACCATGCCGACGAGCTTGCCGGCGTCGTCCGTGACTACCAGCCGCTTGACGTGGTGGGCCAGCATCTTTTGCAACACGTCCAGGAGCGAGGCGTCCCCGGTCACGCTGTGGACGGTTGGCTGCATGACTTCCCGGGCCGTGCCCATGGGACAGGCGTCCTCCTCGCGGCCGAAGGAAAAAAGCGCCCGCAACAGCCCGGGTTTGCTGCCCGGCCCGCAGCGCGACAACAAATCGCCGTCCAGGACGATGCCCACGACCTTGCCCGCGGCGTCGACAACCACCACCCGACGCAGCGGCGAGGCGACCAACTTGGCCACCACGTCG
>JBKICS010000199.1:0-4626 GCA_046567015.1 Acidobacteriota bacterium
TTCGCTTGGGGATTGCGAATTGCTGGAAAGCGTCAAGAAGGAAAAGCTCTGCCAATAGGGCGGGGCTTTGCCTCCACAAAAAAAGCCCGGCTTCGGCCGGGCTTTTTTTGTGGGACGGGGTGGGCGTGTTGGCCGGACGACGTTCAGGGCGAGCCGGGAGCTGTGGTGCGCCCACGTCCCAAAGCGGTTCGGTCCGGGGCGTCGGACAGGCTGGGTGGAGGCTGGGGACTCGGTGTCAAACGCCCACGCCCCGAAGCAGCGCCGTTCGGGGCGGGCCATCACGCACCCCAGGGCCGCGCAAGCGGTTTGACGCCAGCCCCCGCCCGCGTATCCCGGCGTCGGCAGCGCCTTCCGGACGATTGCCGCTCCCTCGCCGGCCCGGGACCGGCCTAGGCCCCCTGGGACCGGGGGGATTTGGGCCACAACTGGGAGGCCAGCATGCCGGCGAACATTAGGCAACAGCCGAACAAGCCGCGCGCCCCCAGGCTTTCGTCCAGGAAAAGCGCGCCGCCCACAGCGGCGAACACCGTCTCAAAACTGAGCAGGATGGCGGCATGGGTGGGATTGGCGTCGCGCTGGGCCACCACCTGCAGGGTGTAGGCCAGGCCAACGGAGAGCAGGCCGCCGTAGAGGATGGGCCAGGCCGCGCCCCGGATGCCGGCCAGGGTCGTGTCCTCGAAAGCCAGGGCGCACACGAGGCTTAAGCCCGAACAGACCGCGTACTGGGCCAGGGCCAGGGGCAGGGCCCGGGTGCGCGGCGACAGCCAGCCGATGACCAGCACATGCCCGGCCCAAAACAGCGCGCCGATCAGTTCCAGGCCGTCGCCCGGGGCCAGGGTGAAATCCTCGGTGACCGACAGGAAGTAGAGGCCGACGGCCGCGGCCACGGCCCCGGCCACGTCGCCGCGAGCCGCCCGCTGCCCGAAAAAGAGCCCCAGAAGCGGCACCAGCACCACATACAGCCCGGTGATGAACCCGGCCTTGCCGGCGGTGGTGTATTTGAGCCCCACCTGCTGCAAGGTGGCCCCGGCAAAGAGCACCGAACCGGCGAGCAATCCGCCGAGCCAGGGAAAGCCGTCCTTGGCCCCGGCCAGAAACGGGGCCGGCGGCGGATAGCGCATGGACCGCAGCGCCAAGGGGATCAGGGCGGCCGCGCCCAGGGCGAAGCGGATGCCGTTGAAGGCCATGGGACCGATGTGGTCCATGCCCAGGCGCTGGGCCACGAAGGCAAAGCCCCAGATGAGCGCGGTGATCAGACAGAGGATGTCGGCTCGAACCGAGGTGCTGCGCATGGAGGACTCCTTTGCCCGGCGCAGGGCCGAGACGCCAAGACGCGGGGAAAAAAAACGCGGCAAGGGTGTCCTTGCCGCGCCGATTCGCGGGGTTGCCCGGCGGCCGCGCCCTGGGGCGGGCCGCCGGGGCGCACTCAGTTCTGGGGACGCTGGCCGGCTTGGGCCGCCTCGCCGCGACCGCCCCGGGGCACGATGAGCACGCGCTTGAGCGGCCCTTCGCCCTTGGAACGGGTGGAGATGCTCTCATCCTCCTGCAAGGCCAGGTGGACCACCCGGCGATGGTAGGAGGACAGCGGCTTGGTGGACTGGGGCCGGCCCAGGGTCTTGGCCTTGTCGGCCAGGAAGATGGCCATCTTGCGCAGGTTGTCGTCCTGGCGTTCCCGGTATTCACCGGTGTTGATCTGGACCTTGATGGGGCTGCCGTGGCGGCGGATGACGATGCGGTTGACGATGTACTGGATGGCCGCCAGGGTCTGGCCTTCGCGGCCGATGAGCAGGCCGGAATTCTCCTCGTCGAAAATGAGCACCGAGACGCGCTCGCTGTGGCCGGAGATCTCGAATTCGGGCTTCTGGCCGAGGATCCCGTCGAGCATCTGCTCCATGACCTCGCGCACGATGGCGGTCAGTTCCGGGGTCAACGGCTGCGGTTCGGCCTGGGGCGCGGCCCGGCGGGATTCGCGGGGGGCGCGGCCGCCCTCGGCCTCGCAGGCCTCGTCGGCCTCGTCGTCGCCAAAGGGTTCGGCGTCGGAGAGCGCCATTTCGAACTCGGCCAGGGCCGGACTGACCGACGGCCGCAGGCTGGCGGCCGGAGCCGCAGCGGGCTCGACGGCCGGGGCGGGTTCAACCGCCAAAGCCGGTTCGGGGGCGGCGGCCGGGGCAGCCTTGGCCGGGGCCTTGGGGGCCGCCGGCTCGGCCTTGGCCGGGGCGCTTTTGGGGGCCTGCTCGCCGCGCGAGGTCTCGGCCTGGCGCGGGGCCTGTTCGCCGCGCGGAGCCTGCTCGCCGCGCGGGGCCTCGGTCTGGCGCGGGGCGCGGCGGGAGGACTCGCGCCGGTCCCGGCCGCCGGCCATATCGCCGAGGAGATTGACTTCCTCGCGTACCCGGGCCCGGACCTGGGCCTTTTTCTTGCCGACCAGGCCGAAGATGCCGGACGAGCCGCCGGAGAGGATCTCGACTTCCAGCTTTTCGCGGGGTGAGCCGAGATGGCGGCAGGCCTCTTCCATGGCCTCGTCAACAGATTTTCCGCTAAATGTTTTCCATTCGCTCATAGTTGCTCCTTGATTGCACTTCCGTCGCAGCCAGAATCGGGTTGCGGTGCTCGCTGACGAGGGCGTCAGGACTTCTTGTTGAGCATCCACCCTTGCTGGGCGATGGAAATGACGTTGTTGACCAGCCAGTACACGACCAGTCCGGAGGGAAAATTGAGGAACATGAAGGTGAAGATCACGGGCATGAACAGCATGACCTTGGCCTGGGTGGGATCGCCCGGGGCCGGCGTCATCTTCTGCTGCAGGAACATGGTGGCGCCCATGATGAGCGGGGTGATATAATACGGGTCCTTGGCCGAGAGATCCGCCAGCCAGATCATGTTGGTGAAGGGCAGATGGGTGATGAACGGGGCGTGGCGCAGCTCGATGGAGTGCAGCAAGGCCTGGTAGAGGCCGAAAAAGACCGGGATCTGCACGACCATGGGCAGACAGCCCCCGGCCGGATTGACCTTGTAGGTCTTGTACAGCTGCATCATCTCTTCGTTCATCTTCGTGCGGTCATCTTTGTACTTCTCGCGCAGCTGGGTCAAAAGCGGCTGCAGCTTCTTCATCTGGTCCATGGACTTGTAGGACTTCTGGGACAAGGGCCAGAAAATGAGCTTGATGAGGATGGTCAGCAGGATGATCGCCGTGCCGTAGTTGCCGACGTAGTCGTAGAAAAAGTGCAGGAGCTTGATCAGCGGCTTGGCCACGAAATCGAACCAGCCGTAGTCGATGGAGGCCACGAGCTTGTGGGGGGCCATCTCCAGGTACTTGGGCACTTTTGGGCCGAGGAAATAGGAGATGGACAGGTCGGTGCGGCCGCCGGCCGGAATCTCGATGCCGTCCTTGTCCAGCGCCACCCGAAACACGCCGTCCTCGAACTTGGCCTTGCCGTGCAGGTCGGGGGTCTCGGGGATGATGCCGATGAGGAAGTAGTTGCTCATGACCGCGCCCCACTCCACCGGCTTTTCCAGGGCGACGCCTTCGATGAGCTTTTTCTCGCCGCTTTCGAGGGTCAGACCCGACGCGCCGTAAAAGGCGGCCTGGGTGGGGTTGTAGGAGTCGCCTGCGGCCGAGAGGCGATCGACGGACACGGTCATGGACAGGCGGTCGCGCAGCGGCGCGGCGCTGTTGTTGGACAGCGAGAATTTTTCGTCGATGAGATAGGAATCGCCGGAAAAGGTCAGAACCCGCTTGATGACGGTGTCGCCCATGCGGCCGGCCAGAACCAGACTGCCGGAGCCGGCGGCGTCGAGCTTGAGGTCACCGCCTTCCACGGACCATTCGACGTTCTGCCAGGTGGGCGAACCATTGAGGATGATGCCGAGCGGGGCCTTGGTCCGGGCCTTGTCGTTGATCAGGTCGACCAGGGGGGAATCGGGGGCAATGGTCTGGCGGTAGTTTTTGAGGGAAAACTGTTCGAGCACGCCGCCGGTGGCGTTGAACACGGCCGTGTACAGCGGGGTGTCCACTGTGATTTTCTTGCCGGGCGTGGGGGCGAAAGCCGGCAGGGTCTCGGCTTTGGGCGCGGGGGCGGCGGCGCCTGCGGTCTGGTCGGCCGGCTGCTGGACCGCAGTCTCCGGTTTAGGGGCCGGCTTTGCGGGTGGAAACAGGAAGTTCCAGCCAACCAGGACGGCAAGGGAGAGGGCCACGGCCAAAATTACGCGTTTGTTTTCCATTGTCCTTCATATCCCGTCGATAAGAGTGGGTGTGTCGGCTGGGCGACGCACGGCGAGGAGCCCTCAAGCGGGGCCAGGGTGACTGCGGAACAGGATCGTAGCCGCCGCGGGTCAGCGGATGGCAGCGCAAAAGACGCCAAAGCGCCAGCAGGCCGCCGCGCAGCACGCCAAAACGGCCCACTGCTTCGACGGCATATTCGGAGCAGGTGGGGATGAAACGGCAGCACGACGGCTTCAGCGGCGAAATGGCCAACTGATAGAATTTTATACCCCAGATGACGGCGCGTCGCATGCGGTCACGCTTCCCGGCCGGGCCGGGCGGTCGAGGTCCTTGGCCATCCGCAAAAGGAGCGGCTCCAGGTCGCGACAGGCCAGGTGCAAGGTCATTTGACGCGGATCGAGGCTCTT
>JBKICS010000200.1:0-13778 GCA_046567015.1 Acidobacteriota bacterium
TACTACGAAGGCTCCGACTCCAGCGAATACACCCTCAAGGTGGTCTCCAACGGGACCGTGGGCGGCGGGGCGGCCTTCCAGGTGTCGCTTGACGGCGGCAAGACCTGGCTGACCAACGACGACGGCACCACGGCCGTCTATGCCGCCGATCCCTTGAGCGGCAAGGTCACGGTGGGCAGCCTCGACATCTGGTTCGGCACGACCGCCGATCCCAACCAGACGCCGGTCAGCGCGCTGAACCAGGGCGACACCTTCACCCTGGTCCCCAAGCAGGCCCTGTACTGGTACACCACCGCCGGCACGCCGGTGAACGTCACGCCGCAGCAATATCCGGACGGCACCGACAACGCCACCCGGCTGACCGGCGGCTCCCTGGCCGGGGCCTTCCAGTTCCGCGACCAGGATCTCGGCGGCTACCAATCCTCCCTGGACGCCATGGCCAATTCCCTGGTCTGGGAGATCAACCGCATCCACTCCCAGGGCGCGGGCCTGACCAATTTCGCAAAGGTCCAGGGCAGCTATTCCGTGGCCGACAGCGCCACGGTCCTCAGTAGCCCGTCCTCGGGCCTGGCCTACGGCAACCGGCTGCAATCCGGCGCGTCCATGATCTACGTCTACGACGCCGCCGGCGGCCTGGCCTCCAGCGCCTCCATCTCCATCGATCCCGGGGTGGATACCCTGGACAGCGTCGTGTCCAAGATCAACACGGCCTTCGGCGGTCTGGTCAGCGCCTCGGTGGTCAACAACCAGCTTTCCATCAGCGGCGTCGCCGGCAGCACTTTCCAGTTCGGTACGGACTCTTCCGGGATCTGGGCTGCCCTCGGCGTCAACACCTTGCTCACCGGCTCCACCGCCTCGGACATTGCCCTAAACAGCGTAGTGGCCAACGACGTCAACCGGGTCTGCGCCGGCCACGTCGACGCCAGCGGCCTGGCCGCCTCGGGCGACAACACCACGGCCAAGGCCATGACCGCCCTGGAGACCACGGACGTGGCCTTCTACGTCACCGGCCGGTCCGCCACCAGCCAGACCCTGGGCGACTACTACGCCGCCCTGGTCGGCAAGATCGGGTCGGACACCTCCACCACTTCCTATCAGGCCACCTACCAGACCGCCTTGGCCGCCCAGCTCGAGGATCAGCAACTGTCCGCCTCGGGCGTGAGCCTCGACGAGGAACTCACCAACCTCATCAAGTTCCAGCACTCCTACCAGGCCGCCGCCAAGCTCATCAGCACCGCCGACAAGCTGTTCGAGACGGTGCTGGGCCTCAAGAATTAGGCTCCGGGAGGTTCCCATGGTCCTGCGCGTCACCCAGCAGAGCATTTACGGATCGATCATCCAGCGCAACAACGCCTCCCTGGCCAAGCTCATGGAGACCAACCTGCAGTCGTCCACCCAAAAGCGCATCAATGCGCCGTCCGACGACCCCAACGGCGCGGTCACGGTATTGCAGACGCGCTGCGACATCAACCAGCTTGGCCAGTACAAGCGCAACATCAACAGCGCCACCGGCTGGCTCACCCAGGCCGACAGCACGCTCAGCTCGGTGAGCACGCTGATCACCTCCATCAAGGGCTATGCCGAACAGGGGGCCACGGGTTCGATTACCGAGGCCAACCGCTCGGAGATCGCCTCGGCCGTGCGCCAGTATTTTGACCAGCTCATTTCCCTGGCCAACACCACCTCCAGCGGCAACGCCCTGTTCGCCGGGCAAAAGGTCGGCAGCGAGGCCTTCACCCAGGCCCTGTCGATGAATTCCAACGATACGGCCTTCGACGCCGCGGTGGCCGCCGGCGGCGGCTTCACCCTCACCGGAGACTCGGACACCACGGTGCTCGTGCAGTTCATGGGCACGGACACCGTAAACCATCAGCCGACTTTCGACTATTCCACCGACGGCGGGGCCACCTGGACCACCGGCAGCTACAACACCGCCTCCACCGCCGATCCGCAGGAACTCAACCTCGGCGGGGTGACCATGACCCTGTCCAACGGCGCCCTGGACGCGGTTACGGCCAGCGCCAACCATACCGACAACACCGGCACCTGGATGTGGGTTCGTCCGACGGCGGTCTACAACGGCAACAGCAACGACACCATCACCGTGCAAAACGCCGCCGGCCCGGCCGGGGCCAACATCGTGGCCAGCGCGGCCGGAACCTTTTCCGGCAACGTCGCGGTGCGCATCGACGAACCCTGCGACTTCAGCACGGACACGACCTTCGCCTTTTCCTACAGCACCGACGGCGGCCGTTCCTGGGTGACGGGCAACACCTCCGGGACGGTCAATTCCGCCGCCGGCACCGTCAGCCTGCCCGTGCCCGGCGGCAGCCTGACCCTGACCGCGCCCGGGGCCGGCGACGACCTGGCCGCCGGCGACCAGTTTTTCATCCAGCCCAGCACCGCCGACATTTCGGTGGCCATTTCCCCCACCGATTCGGTGGTGGTCAACGGCGTGGGCAAGGACATCTTCGGCGGCATCTACAACGGCAAGGCCGTGACCTTCGACGGGTCGACGGACGCCAACCTGTTCGAGACCGTGGGCAAGCTCGTGGGTTACCTGGAGACCAACAACCAGCAGGGCTGCCAGGAGGCCCTGGACCAGCTCACCGCCTCGCAGCAGCAGGTGCTCACCGTGGCCGCCTCGGTGGGCGCCCGGGAGAACCGGGTGACCGCCGCCGGCGCCATGGTGGACACACTGGCCGAGAACTCCGACACCACCTTGAGCAAGACCGAGGACGCCGATCTCACCGAGCTCATCACCCGGCTGGCCCAGCAGGAACTGGCCTATCAGGCGGTGCTCAAGTCCTCGACCACGGTGATGAATCTGTCCCTGGTGAGCTATATTTAAGCCCGGACGGGAACGATTCGTTGACAAAGGGCGTTGCCCACGGCTACAAGGCTCCATAACCGGGCGCGAAGACGGAATTTTTCGCATCCAGAACCACAATTGGGGGCGTGGGCGTTCATGCTCATCTTGACCCGAAGGCCGGGCGAAAGCCTGCATCTCGGCGACCACATCAAGATCACCGTCCTGGGGGTCCAGGGGAAGCAGATCAAGATCGGGCTGGAAGTGCCCGACGATATGCAGGTGTATCGCGAAGAGGTCTACCTGCGGGTGCTGGAGCAGAATCGGCAGGCGCTTAGCGCCACGGATTCCGATGTCCTGGCGGCAGCGAAGTTATGGCCAAAAAAGACGAACGAATAGTGGAAACGCGCCTTGGGCGCTTGGTCCTGTCCGAAGACCGGGTGTTGACGTTCCCCCGGGGGCTTATCGGCTTCATGGGGCACCGGGAGTTCACCCTCATCCAGTTGCGCGAGGACTCTCCCTTTCTGGTGCTGCAAAGCCTGAGCGACCCGTCGCTGGGACTGCTCGTGGCCGATCCCTATACCTTCATGACCGAGTACGAAGTGGTCATCGGCGAGGCCGACCTCAAGCTGCTTGGCCTCGAGGCCCGGGAGCAGGCCTCCATCCTGGTCACCGTGACCATTCCGCAAGGCATGCCCGAGCGCACCACCCTCAATCTCTCCGGTCCCATCGTGGTCAACAACCAGGCCCGCATCGGGGTGCAGATTCCCCAGACCGACATGCGCTTTCCGGCCCACTATACGCCGGGCCAGCCGACACCGAAAAAAAGCTGAAGCCGGCGGTCGCCCGGCGACGCCGAAAGAAAAGACGCCTTTGCGGACCCGGGTCCGCAAAGGCGTTCTGTCGTCATGGCGTGCGGGACCGGCCGGCTAGCCGAAGAGATCCGACTCCATGGTCAGGAGCTTTTCGGCGATCTTTTTCGAATCCGGCTGGTAGGTGCCGGCATCGACCTGGGCCTTGAGGGCGGCCACCTTGTCGGCCCGGGTTTCCGGGGCTTCCTGGGCCGTGCGCGTGGCCACGGAAACAAGCCGGGCGTCGTCGGAGAGGGTCACCCGATCGGAAGAGCCGGCGGCGCGGCCCGAGTCCGCGCTTTGGCCGCGCGCAGCACCGGCGGATCCGCCGGAATCGCCGCGACCGACACGATTTTGGCCATAGCCTTGATTGATTCCGAGTACTGTCTTGATGTCCATGGCGACCCCCCTCCCGCGTATTCCGCAAAGTACTTATCGGCAGCGGGGGGACCGATGATTAGAGCATTGTCGCGTCAACTTTCTCCAGGGCCAATTCCCACAGCCGCCGCATGACGGCGACCTTCGCCTCGCCCTCGATGAGCTCGGGGCCGCCACCCGGATCATGCCGGAAAATCTGCATTTCCTGGTCTTCCGGTGGGTAGGCGAACACCAGCGGGAAGCCCAGCTCCTCTTCCAGCTCGGCCTTGATCTCCGTGACCACCGGACTGTCCGAGCCGGCCACGATGCAGTTCTCCACGATCTCGGCCGCCACCCGCCCGACCAGTTCCCGGCGCTTGGCATCCCGGGAGATGCGGACTTCGTCCTCGGCCCCGGCCGCGCGCAAAGACCGGCGGTAGCGGGCCAGCCGCCGGGCCGTGGTCACCTGCCGTCCGTAGGTGCGCAGCATGGCGCTGACCTGGTAGGGGATCGCGGTCAAGGCGTTTGACTCCTTCTCATGGGGCTTATCGGACACTTCGTCCAGAGCTTTAGGGGGGCGGGCAAAAAAAATCCAGACCCGATCCGCCGGCGTCCCGGGCGGGCCCTTCCTTGTATCGGTTTCGCCTTTGCCTTATAAGACGCTTCCCGGCCCGACCGGGATCAACGTGAAACCGGACCCACGGCCATGCAACGCACCATCAAGACCGTTCTCGTCATTTACAAGGCAGACCACGACCTGGCCCGCGACATGGCCTGGACCGTGGCCGACTGGCTGGCCCAGCGCGGCGTCGTCTGCCTGGTCCGGGAGAACCTGCCCGACGCCCCCCATGTCGTCATTCCGCCCGGCGCCGTGGCCTGCGGGCCGCCGGACCTGGCGCTTATCCTCGGCGGCGACGGCACCATGCTCTCGGCCGCCCGCAAACGGCTGGTGGACGGGGTGCCGCTACTCGGCATCAATCTCGGCCGGGTGGGCTTCATGACCTCGGCCGGGGTGGACGACTGGCGCCGCGTGCTGGCCGAGATCCTGGCCAACGGCTATGTCGAGGCCAGGCGGCTTATGATCGAGGTGTCGGTCATCCGGGGCGGAGAAACGGTTTATTCCACCATCGCGGTCAACGACGCCGTGGTCAGCCGGGGAGCCATGGCCCGGCTGGCCGCCTTCGACGTGACTCTTGGCGACGCCGACGTCTGCACGCTGCGGGCCGACGGCGTGGTGATCTCCACCCCCACCGGCTCCACGGCCTACTGCGTCTCGGCCGGCGGCCCGCTCCTCTATCCCGGGCTCGACGTCCTGTGCGTGGTGCCCATCTGCCCCTTTTTAAGCGACTTCAAACCGGTAGTGGTGCCGGCCGAGGCCCCGATCCGCCTGGCCCTGTCGGCCCCGGAAACGAACATGTTTCTCACCTGCGACGGCCAGGAACTTTTTTCCCTGGACGACCTCGACGTGGTGCTCGTGACCAAGTCCGAACGCTGCCTGCGTCTGGCCAAACGCCCGGGGGAGAGCTATTTCGAGCGCCTGCGGCTCAAGGGATTCATCAACCGCCCATGACCCGAGAAATCCCCGCCGTTTTCCCGGCTCCCGGCCAGGCCCCGCGCTACGGCGTCGATGCGGTCCTCGACGCCTGGCTGCTGCATTTCATGACCGAGAACAATCTCGAGCATTCCATCGATCCGGAAAAAAACGCCTCCCCGGAACAACTGCGCTTCATGGTGGCGCTGACTCCGGAGCAGATCTACATCCCCTGCACCGACGCCATGTTCGGCCATCTGCTCACCGAGCAGGCCGATCCCATGGTGGTGGCCGAGTACGAGGCCCGGCTTTCCCGCATCGACGGACTCATCGACACCTTCGTGCCCGACGACTACACCCGTCGCAAGATCCGCATCCTGTGCGAACTCAAATACCGCCAAGCGCTCGTCAAGCCGACGCTCATTCCCTCGCGCCTGGGCAAGCGGCTCAACACCATCTTCCTCACCCAGTCGGGCCTAGACGACCCCTACCGGGAACGCCGCCGGGCCGCCAACCGCCGGGCCTTCGCCTTCATCCAGAGCGAAGCCTTCAAGACCATGCTCCATGCCTGCCCCTCGGACCTGCCCGGCTGCAGTTCCATCCCCGAGCTGCGCCACGTCCTGGACGTGCTGGAGCTCAAGCGGCTTTTTGCCATGTCGGTCATGCCCGAGGTCTGGGAAGGCGACGGAGCCTGTCCGGGCGTGGAGGCCCTGGAGGACATGCTGGAACATTTCCCCCAGGATTTCAAACGGCTTGAAGCCATGCTCGATCCCCGTCGGGCCGGCGCGGGGCTCAAGATCCTGTATCTGGCCGACAGCGCCGGCGGGGTGCTGTTCGACCTGCTGGCCGTGCGCACCTTGCTTCGCATGGGCCACCGGGTGATCCTGGTCCTCAAGGAAGGCTTTTATTTCGATTCGCCCACCATCTGGGACGTGGACGGCGATCCCATCCTGGAAACGGCCCTGGCCGGGGCGCATTTCCTCACCGACCAGCGCATCGGCAAGAACGAGCTGTTGCAGGTGATCCGTGAAAATCCCCTGACCGTCATTTCCGACGGCACCCGCGAGCGGCTCAATCTCTACCGCGTCTCGGTGACCTTTGCCCGGGCCTGGAAGGAGGCCGACGTGGTGGTGGCCAAGGGCGAGCACAACCACCGCCGGCTTGTCCTGACCAGCCACCAGTTCACCCGGGACGTGGCCGCCTTCTACCGCCTGCCCGGCGACGGGCTGCGTTTCGATTTCAAGCCCCGCGCCCCCGGAGCCCGGTCCTTCACCGAGGCCGACATCACGGCCAAGGCCGAGGAGATCATCATGGGCATGCGCCAGGCCCACGCGGCCGGGCGCACGGTGATGTTCTACAGCGCGGTCATCGGCTCCATCCCGGGCCAGACCAAGGAGGCCATCGAGCTGGTCACGGCCTTTGTCGGCCATCTGCGCCAGAAGCTGGCCGGCGTGTTCATCATCAATCCGGCCGAGCACTTCGAGGAAGGCATGGACGCCGACGATCTGATGTTCATGTGGGAGAAGGTGCAGCGCAGCGGCCTGATCGACGTATGGCGGTTCCAGACCCACTTCGACATCGAAAAGAGCTTCGAGCTTCTCGGCCGCAAGGTGCCGCCGGTCTGGGCCGGCAAGGACGCGACCTTTTCCACGGGCTGCACCAAGGAGATGCGCATTGCGCTCTCCATGCAGCAGCGCCACCGCGAGATGCAGATCATCGGCCCGGACCCGGAAAAATTCTTCCGCCGCCGCGAATACGGCGTCGGCCGCTTCTGCGACGCCGGCATCGAATGCCCCTAGGGGGGAGCGAAGGCAGAAGGCAGAAGGCAGAAGGCGGAAGGCGGAAGAGGCCTCCGGCGGCCGGGGGGATGATCCCCCCGGACCCCTGCAATTGGAGAAGTATTTTAGGGGGGCATGGTAGCTGGTTGGCGGGCCGGTGCGCCGCACGAAAGCGAAAGCCCCCGGACGCGGTCGCGTCAGGGGGCTTTTTCAGGATCGGCCGGCGGCTTATTCCTTGGGTTTGTGGCTGGCCCGGCAGACGACCTTGACCGGGGCCATGGCGATGCCGAAGAGCTTGCGCAGGCTGTTTTCCAGGTATTTGACGTAGGAGTCGCGCACCCGGTCCGGGTCGCTGACGAAAAAGACGAAGGTGGGCGGCGCTTCGGCGGCTTGCGTCAGGTAGTAGAACTTGGCCCGGCGACCGTTGACCAGCGGCGGCTGGTGCTTGTCCATGACCGTGCGCATGGCCCGGTTGAGTTCGCCCGTGCCGACGCGGATCTGGCACTCGGCCCAGATGGCCTCGGCCTGGTGCAGCAGTTTGCCCACGCCCTTGTTCTTGGCCGCCGACATGTACAGCACCGGCACGTGGGAACACATGCGCAGCTCTTCGTCAATGTCCTTGCGCAGGTTCTGCATCTCTTTTTGTGGCACCAGATCGGTCTTGTTGACTGCGATCAAAAACGGTTTGCGCTCGCCGTCCAGAAAGTTGATGAGCCGCTTGTCCTGCACGCCGATGCCGCCCGTGGCGTCGATGACCACGATGGCCACGTCGGCCCGCTTGGCGCTGGAGAGCGCCTTGCCCACGCTGTATTGCTCCACGCCGTCGGTGATGCGGGTGCGCTTGCGCACGCCGGCCGTGTCCACGAACTGGTAGCGCTTGTCTCCCCGGATGACGTCCACGTCCACGGCGTCGCGGGTGGTGCCGGCGATGTCGCTGACGATCAGGCGGGACTCGCCGAGCAGGGCGTTTAATATCGAGGACTTGCCGGCATTGGGCCGGCCGAGCACGGCCAGGCGCAGCACGGTGCGCAGCTGCTTTTTCTCCGGCTCGTCGCGCTCTTCGGGCAACAGCTCGGCCAGGGCCGCAACCACCTCGGCCGTGCCGTGGCCGTGGGCGGCGGACAGCGGCAAAAGCGGAAAGCCCCAGGCGTGGAAATCGCCGGTCATGGCCGCGATGCGTTCCTGGCCGTCGACCTTGTTGACGGCCACCACCACCGGCTTGCCGATGCGGCGCAGGCGTTCGGCCATGTCGTCGTCGAGGGCGGTGCGCCCGGCCTTGCCGTCCACCATAAAAAGCACCACGTCGGCTTGCTCCAGGGCCATTTCCGCCTGTACCACGATCTGGCGGGCGATTTCCTCGTCGGCCTCGTAGTCCATGCCGCCGGTGTCGACCAGGGTGACGAGGCGGCCGTCGAGGGAGGCCGTGACCTCCAGGCGGTCACGGGTGATGCCGGGGCGGTCATGGGTAATGGCCCGGTGGTCTCTGGCCAACCGGTTGAAAAGAGTGGACTTACCTACATTGGGGCGTCCGACGATGGCCACGATGGGGGGCATGGGGTATGCGGTCTCCTTGAGGGGGTAGGGGAGGCGTCGCCGGAGGCGTGATCAGGTTCCCGGGGCGCGGGAGCGAGTCCGGCCCGTTGTCCGGCAGCGTTCAGGGCGCGGCAGAGGCGAGTCAGTTCGCCGACGCGAACCAGACGCTTCATCACGGCTTGGGGGGACATGTCAACTGCCATTGTCCGCCTCCTTCAAGGCGGCGATATCGGCGAGGTCCTGGGCGGACCCCCGCAGCGCCTTGAGATCCGCCAGTCCCTGGCGGCTGACGACCCGCAAAATATTTTCGCCGAAAGGAATTTGTTGCCGTGTGTCCCAGATAGCGCGCAGGTCGTCCGAGACCAGGAGGAAATCCAGGGACAGCAAGTCGTCCGTGCCGGAAAAGGCCTTGGAGATGCGGCAGATGCGGACTGCGCCGGCGGCAAATTCCATGGGGGCTACAGGAAGATCATATCCCATGCTGGCGACAATATCCAGTGCCTGGGGAAGGTCGGCAGCATCAAGCAGCATGTCCACGTCCATGGTGGCCCGAACCACGCCGTAGACGGCCATGGCCAGTCCGCCGCACAAGGCATACCGAATGTTTTGGGCCTCGAAGGCCGCCGCGATGCAGCGCAGTTCCTCCACAAGGTCCATACCGTCTCCCGTTTAAGCACCTCTCCCGCAATTTTCCATCCAGGGGGTCAGGGGGGGATGCTCCCCCCGGCCGCCGGAGGCATCTTCTGCCTTCTCTTCTCTACGTACTATCCCCGCAGCTTGGCCGCGATCTCGGCCGCGACCTTCTCGCCCGAGAGCAGCATGCCGCCGAAGATCGGTCCCATGCGGTAGGAGCCGAAGCTGGCGTTGGCGGCCATGCCGGCCACGTACAGGCCCGGGAAGATCTCCCGGGTGTTGGTCACGGTGTTGGTCTCGGCCACTTCGGCCCACATGGACTGTTCGCCCTCAATCTTGCCGGAGGGGGTAAAGAGGCGCACGTCGTTTTTGCGCACCAGGGTTTGGAGCACTTCCACGGCGTGGCCCGTGGCCTCGATCAGGTACTTGGAGCCGAGCACCACCGGGTCCACGTGCAGGCCGGCCATCTCCACGGGCGAGGAGTTGATCACGATGCCGGTCACCCGCTTGACCCCGTCAAGTTCGCGCAGCACCACGTCCTCGACGCTCATGCAGTTGAACACCTTGGCCCCGGCCAGGCAGGCGGCGGAAGCCAGCGTCGTGGTGGCGGCCACGGCGTCGGCGGTGAAGTAGTTGTCCTTGTAGCGTTTGACCGGCACGCCCACGTCGGTGAGCAGGTGCACGCTTTCTTCCTGGACCACGATGATGTTGTAGGTCATGCCGCCGCCCCACATGCCACCGCCAAGCGACAGCTTGCGTTCGAACAGGGCGACGTTGAAACCGTCGGCGGCCAGGAGCCGGGCGGCGGTCAGGCCCGAGGGGCCGCCGCCGACGATGGCCACGTCGAGGTCGAGGCTGGATTTGAACTTTTCGAAATACTCTTCCAAAATGGCCTGGGTGATGATGCGCTCGTCCAAAGACATAGATGCGGTCCCCTTTACGGCGAGACGTTAACGCGACTTCCCGCCAATCATGGCGCGAATGGACTCGACATAGGGCGCGGTCAGGACGCCCCGTTCGGTGACGATGCCGGCGATGAGCTCGGCCGGGGTCACATCGAAGGCATAGTTGTAGACCGGCACGTTTTTCGGGGTGATGCGGTGCTCGCCCACGTGGGTGACTTCGCGCGGGGTGCGGTCCTCGATGGGGATCTCGTCGCCCGAAGCGATGCGCAGGTCGAAGGTGGAGGCCGGGGCGGCGACGTAGAACGGCACGCCGTGGGCCTTGGCGACCAGGGCCACGGTGTAGGTGCCGATCTTGTTGGCGGCGTCGCCGTTGGCGGCGATGCGGTCCGCGCCGACCACGACCTTTTGCACCATGCCGCGCTTCATGAGGTGCCCCACGGCATTGTCGCAGGCAACCGTGACCGGGATGCCTTCCTTGGCCAGTTCGTAGGCGGTCAGGCGCGCGCCCTGGAGGAAGGGGCGAGTCTCGTCGGCGATGACCTGGATGCGCTTGCCCTGTTCGAAGGCCCCCCGGATGACGCCAAGGGCCGTGCCGTAGCCGGCCGTGGCCAGGGCTCCGGCGTTGCAGTGGGTGAGGACGGTGTCGCCGTCGGCGATGAGGTCCGCACCGTGGCGGCCGATGGCCTTGCAGATCTCGATGTCCTCGCTGTGCATGTCCTGGGCCAGCCCGAGCCAGGTCGAGAGCAGCGTATCGAGGGAGGCGGCGGAGATCTCGTCCCACTTGGCCCGCATCCGCTCGACGGCCCAGCGCAGGTTGACGGCCGTGGGCCGGGCCTGTTCCAGATCGACCAGGAGCTGATTCAGGCGGCTCTTCCAGTCGCTGCCGGCCTCGGCGGCTTCCCGGGCGGCCAGGTAGCAGCCGTAGGCGGCGGTGACGCCGATGGCCGGCGCGCCGCGCACCACCATGGTCTGCAGGGCATAGATGGTGTCGGCGGTGTTGCGGCACACGAAACATTCCTCGCGGTCGGGGAGAAAGCGCTGGTCGAGCAGGAGCAGGGCCTGCTTGTCGGCGGAAAAGGCGATGTGGTCGGTCATTGCGTCGTTCCAGTCCAGGGTGTGGGTCCAAAACATGGCCCGAACCGACGGGGCGCCGGCTGGGCAGGCCCTTGGCAGGGCGTCCTTGCGTCACGATTCCGGGGGCGTCGTCGCCGCGTGGTGCGTTCGGTCTTTGCCGTTAAGGGTTGCGACAAGTCGACGGTTTAACGCTGTGATTTTTTTACAAAAACACAAATGCTTTTCGGGGGCGCGGCGTTAGCCGAGCTTTTGGCGCAACAACTCGTTGACCAGTCCCGGGTTGGCTTGTCCCTTGGTGGCCTTCATGATCTGGCCCACGAAAAAGCCCATGAGCTTGGTCTTGCCGCCCCGGTAGGCTTCGACCTCGGCCGGGTTGGCGGCCAGCACGGCGTCGACGGCAGATTCAAGAGCGCCGGAGTCGGAAATCTGCGACAGGCCTTTTTGGCGCACGTACTCGGCCGGGTCAAGGCCCTGGGCAAAGAGCTCCGGGAAAATCTGCTTGGCGATCTTGCCGGAGATTTCCCCGGCGTCGATGAGTTTGATCAGGGCCGCCAGCTTGTCGGCGGTGAGCTTGCTCTGGCCGGCCGGGATGCCGGCCTGGTTGAGCTCGCGCAGAAGCTCGCTTTGCATCCAGTTGGCGGCCAGCTTGGGATCGGCCCCGGCCTTGGCGCAGGCCTCGAAGTATTCGGCCATGTCGCGCTCGGCGGTCAGCACCTCGGCGTCGTAATCGGACAGGCCGTACTGGTCGACGAACCGGGCGCGCCGGGCTTCGGGCAATTCCGGCAGCTCGCCTTGCCAGCGGGCAAGGGTGGCCGCGTCCAGATGCACCGGCACCAGATCCGGGTCCGGGAAGTAGCGGTAGTCGTGGGCTTCTTCCTTGCCGCGCATGGAGGCGGTGATGTTCTTGTTGGCGTCGTAGAGGCGCGTCTCCTGGACCACGGCCAAGCCGTCGTCCAGGCGGTCGGCCTGGCGTTCCACCTCGTATTCGATGGCTTTTAGGACGTGGCGGAAGCTGTTGATGTTTTTTATTTCGGCCCGGGTGCCGAATTTTTTCTGCCCGACCGGGCGCAGGCTCACGTTGGCGTCGCAGCGAAAGGAGCCTTCCTCCATGTTGCCGTCGCAGACGTCGAGGTAGACCAGGATGGCGCGCAGGGCTTTCAAGTAGGCCACCACTTCCTCGGGGCCGCGCAGGTCCGGTTCGGAGACAATCTCGATCAAGGGTACGCAGGCCCGGTTGAGGTCCACGTAGCTTCGGTTGTCGGCGGCGGAGTGGATGTTCTTCCCGGCGTCCTCTTCCATGTGGATGCGGGTGATGCCGATGCGCTTGGCCTTGCCGTCGACGCTGATGTCGATGTGGCCGTGCTCGCAGATGGGCTGCTCGAACTGGGAGGTCTGGTAGCCCTTGGGCAGATCGGGGTAGAAATAGTTCTTGCGGGCGAAGACCGACACGGGGTTGACCGTGCAGCCGGTGGCCAGGCCCATCTTGGCGGCGTATTCGACGACGGTGGCGTTTAAGACCGGCAGGACGCCGGGCATGCCCGAGCAGACCGGGCAGACGTTCTCGTTGGGGTCGACGCCGAAGCGGGTGGAGCAGCCGCAGAAAATCTTGCTCTCGGTCTTGAGCTGGGCGTGGACTTCGACGCCGATGACCGTTTCGTACCTGGCCATGAAACGCTCCTTCACGGGGCCGTCCCGCAGTCGGGGGCGGCGCGAAATTTCGGTCGGGGGTGTACCCCGCTTCCGGCAAGGCGGTCAATGGCGCGTCCGACAGGGAAAGGCGGTGGTAAGCGGTTGTATTTTTGGAGCGTCGGGCCTACAACAACCACATTGTTCGCGTCCGCCCGCCATAGCGGGGGGCGACTCCCATACTGAAAGGCGGGGCATGCCATGAACCGTGTTGACATGTTGGCCGGGCGCGGGGTCCGCGTTGCCGGTTTGGTCGTGGTGTTGGCGTTGTGGATGGCCGTGTCGCTGGTTTGCCCCCGTGGGGCGGCGGCGCAAGATGTCGAATCCATGCTGCCGGCGCAGTTGGCCAAGGAAGTGCGCAAGGCCGAGACCGAATACCACAAGGTGATGGAAGAGGTGCGCGCGGCGGAAAACGAGCGTCTGACCCGCAAGGCGGCCGGGGCGACCGACGCGGCCCTGGCCGAGGCGGACGCCGAACTGGCCCGGGTGCTGCACAAGGCGGAGTTGCTCAAGATCAAGGCCGACTACCTCGAGGAACTCTACGCGGCCAAGCGCCAGGAGTACAAGAGCCGCTAGTCCGAGCGGTTTTTCCTGGAAACGGCCAGGCCCGGGGCGGCGTCG